>JANQGC010000082.1 GCA_028277515.1 Anaerolineae bacterium | reverse complement strand
TTGTCAACGCGGGCAACCACATCATCCACCTGCCACATGCCTTGCACATCCAAAACAACATATTCACCGTCGGATGGATCGCTGCCTCCGTGTTGTACTTGGCGCGGCGTTTGTGCCGCGGCCTGTTTATTTAAGCCGGTTATGGTAATTGCCGTAGCCAATGACGACTGCATGGCGACCGACACGTTTGACCAAAATTTAGCACTCATGAGTTACTCCTATTCATTACGATTAATTGCGACGGTCGTCACGTGAAATTGCGTCTCGGGGTCATAGTCCGAAATGCGGTTAGTTAAACTAAACTCCGGCACTACTGCCGATTCAACTGCATTTGCTACCGACTCTGCTTCAGCCCTTGTATCGGCTATGCATGCGATACCGATTGAAATCGTTTTAGCATAAACAGTACCGTGAATTGTCATCATTGGATCTGTGCCAGTGCGTTGATAAACGATGGATGGCCTGTCTTCGTCCTGGTCTCGTTTGTCAATGTGTATGCGAGTGCCTACCAAGGCGGTGACGCCGGCATCATTTGACAACGCAGTGTAAAGGGTTTCCTCTGCGCTCATTTTGCATATTCCGTTTCGATTTGTTTTTTCAGCTCGATACGCATTGCGTTAATGGCCTGCTGACTGGAAACCGTCAGCCCTCTTGTTAGATAGCGAATAGCTCGAACACCGCGCACTGTTCCGAGCTCAATAAAGTAGTAATAGTACGGATCTTCTCCGGCACGTTCTCGCCTGGTTGCTTTGCGTAGCTTCCCTTTGCGTCCGGCAATTTTTCCTTCTTCATTAACCGGTCTGACTTTCCCATGTTCTACGCCGATCATGTAGCGCACAACAGTACGGCGCGGGCGCTTGCCCCGCTTTGTTTTCACATTACGAAACAGCGAGCCGGTATCATACGCCTCAGCTTTTACAATCGCTTTTACTGCCGTTTTTATTTGTAGCGCGCCTTTTGCGGTCGCCCTCCCAAGCATGCGTTTTTGAACTCTATTCGGGAACGCCTTCATCGCTTCGTCAAGTTTTTTAAGACCTTCAACTTTGATGACGACGTCAGTCATTTTTGGCGCCCTCCTCACACATCAATTCAAGGCGCTCATGTCGCTCATCGACATCAATTACTGACTCGATCACAAACACCCGGGTACCAAATAGAATGCGGTTTTTTGCAACTACGCCAGCGCGATATCGAATCGTAATTTTATGCGTTACCTCTGACTGAACTTGAAAAGATTCCCAATATTCACGACCACGGATCGGCTGAATGTCGGCGTAAATGTCCGCCACTTTCGCCCAAGTAATAATGGTTTCACCAAAACTATTTTTTGCTTCGCTTGCGCTTTGCAATTCAACCAGGTCGCGAAGTCGAGAAGTGCGTAGCATATCAAGCGGCTTCCTGATCACCCCAAACAATGAATGCAGCAGGATCGCTCCAGTTGGCCGACAGTGCTTTATAGTAAGCGTCTTTGTTAGTGGGTTCACTAAACCGGACCCGCAAACCAGCCACCATGCCGACAAAAAATCGATTAGTGGCCTGTTGCCAATCAAATAACCTAATCGGATAGTTTTCGGCAGTTGAATCCATAGCGGCACCGGTGGCAATTGTGCCGGTATTTTTTTCACCGTCTTGGTAATAAGTCGCTTCAGTTGAGTTAAAGCTAAAAACTGCGTGAACCCATTGGTTTTTGGGTAAATATTTATGCGCCGGAAAATCCGCCACGACTGACGTTTCATTTTCAACAACGACTGCCAATCCTGGCAGTCCATCAGCGTCTTGCCAATGCAGCCAGATGTCCGCTCCGGCAGGCGATAATGGGCCCCAGCTGCCCAACAGCGTGGCATCAACAGCGCCGCTGCTTTCCCAATACAACATGACTTCGACAGCCCATTCTGATTGTCCGGCAAATGATAACGTTCGAGTGGGGCTTGTATAACTATCCAGAAAATCAATCCATGCATTGGCGCCAACTTGTCGATATACGACCGGTGCTAACTGCTTATCAGTGATTCTCCTGATCGCATCTAAATCTGGATCGGCATTAGCCGGAATGATTGGAAAGCGTTCTGCGGAGGTCATCAAACAACGGCGACTATCGGTAGTGAGGTCCAGCAAATCGTTGCCAATCCTATTTCCATTGTTAACAAATGCATAATCCTGAAAAACTGCAGCTGGCGCTTCCATACGCGGCGCATTAGGATTTCCATAAACAACATAGATTGTAGTGTCAGCGCTATCGCTGATTGCTGGTATCCGCAAATGTGCGCCGGCCGTTGGAAACGGCCACCCCATTACACCGGTTGCCCCGAAACTGATGTTCGATTCGTAAAATCCCTCAAACAATATGCATCGACATGTTTTGTCAGCAGGAATATTTAATGGAGAAACGGGTCGACCAATGACCATTGAGCCTATTTTTGTCTCGTCCAAATTTAAGTCGTATTCTTGCGCCATATGAGCAAACCGCTCACCCCGGCCCCATGCGATGCTATCTGTATCGCCCGCACGCTCCCACACTTCCGCCATATACCGGTTGATTGATTTCGCGCCACCCCTGACAACAAACAATGTTTTACAGGTTGGATCGGATTGGTCGAAACAACACAACCCGCGGTAGCCTTGAGTAGCCGCCGGATTGTATTGTAATGCAGGGCCGGCATGACAAATGCGATTGACATACCATTGACCATTATCAAACATGGCGTGCGTATACCAAGCATCGTTTAAGTTAGCTCCGTCGGGTACATGTTCTTGCAGCAACCCGTGTATTCGCCCCCGATCATCCACTTTGCAATCAATCACCCAGGCAGTGCCATTTCCAGATGTTCCGCCCGGGTCTTTAATAGCGGTAGAGTCAATTATTTTGTCAATATCACCGGAGTCTGCTGCATTTTCCGGTATCCACGGAATAGCGGCCGGTGTATGTTGCACGCCTGCCGCATTATAAATATCAAAGGCATCGCCATTGCGTTGCAAATAAAAATACACAACATCACAATCGCCGGCAGTCCCCGACTCGGGATTGTCCGTACTAAAAAAACAATGAACTTTATTTTCGCTGACGGTCAGTATCAGGTAGCCGTGATAGACAGCTGTGTAGTTTAGAAATTCAACTGGATCGGTTTCCCATGTGTCGCCATCGTCATCGGACCATATATATGACCATGATGGGTTATCGCTAAAAGTTCTGAAAAAAGCATACAGTCGACCGCTTAGCTTAAAAAACTGTAGATAATCAATCTCATCGACCGCAGTGGTTGTAATGCTTGTTTCCGTCGCGCCATTAAAAATACCATTAACCGACTTGACGAAATAAATATTTTTGTTTGCATGACGACGTGTATATCCAGCCAATATTTCACCGTCATTGCGTATATGAAAAGCGGGTACAGGATGATCGTCATCAGTTTGCGTATCCGCAAACGTAAAAGCGTCATCGACGTAACCCAAAGCGTGATTAAACCTGACTACCCTGGGGCGGCCGATATAACTCGGCGACCAGTCATTAGGTCCGACTTCGTTGGCATCTCCCGCAAACCCGCCCAAGTAAGTGCAATCATATTTTTCGCTATAGACCGCACTAGGATGCGAAAACCAACTCCACACAATATCGGTAGTGACTAATTTTGATTGGTGCAACGCATGGGGAATCACATTTCCGCTGGCGTCGGTAAAATAAACATCAGAAAAATCCGCTTTGGCGGACGCTTTGATTTTTTCGTCGCCAGCCAGATCCGCATACCCCAAATAGTTCGACAAAGCGGCATCAATACCGCTTGCAGCAATTACACCCGGCTTTTTATATTGCCAGGTCATACTGTCCGCCTCCAAGCAACGATAATCTTGTTTGCGTCGCCGGCTGCAGATAAATTAACGCGCAACCCGTTATCACTGGTTTTCAATCCCGGAAACTCAAGAAAGTTTCCGATAGTCAATGACCCAATAGCAATGACCTGATCGCGTTCTGTGCCGTTTTCGTCCACTAGGCCTTTAATAGTCACCGTTCCGACGTTGGCGGCCACCAAACTTCCGATGCCCAGAAATAACGCTCTATTGCCTTCGCTGACCAACACATCGGCCCCAGTGTTATTGATAACCGTCGCCTCAGATTCAGTAACCGCCGCGCTATATCCCCAACTAGTTCCGGCCCCACGCGCGGCCGATTCATCGATAACGTGAACCGCACCATCGGTATATTTTTTCGGTCCGACGTCGTATGTTCCGCTTCTGCGTAGATTCATTTCAAAAGCTCCATTGCTTAAATTGGTTGAGTTTGTCGTCAAACCCGTGAGGAGGCACGATAACGCTCATCGGCGACCCAGCTTCCCGGGCAACGTCGTATTGCTGCGTAATCAGTTCATAAACTGCCATTTTCAGCGCTGGTGGCACATCTGCCGCATCTGAATATCCAGACACATAGGTAATGACTACCGCGTTCATTTGGTCTGCAGTATCAGGCCATGACACCTGCGCCTCTGTGGGCAGTATCCTGGAGCCGACGGTATCTACCTGGTATTTACTGGCGTCCAGCGTTTGCGCATCCCCGTTGGTATCGGTGTACGCAATAGAAGTTACGGACGAAAGTTTTGGCCTGGGCAATCTGATTTCTACGCGCCCAAAAGCTGAGCCAATTGGAACCGGCGCGTACCAGAAATCATCAAAACCGGATCGGCGCTGATAAAAACTATCCAGCGTCCATACCCAGGTGGTTTGCATGATTGTTATGCCACACTGGTCCTCGATGTATTCAACACAGGCTTTGGCGATGGAGTTGAGTTCAGTTGGCGCACTGCCAGAAATGCGTAAATAGGCCAGCAGATCGGCCTCAGCATACGGCAAATCGGATGGATACGCAGATCTGACAGGTGCCGTCATCGATTGCCCCAAGCCGGCACGAGGCCGGCCATCGCACTACTTATAGCGCAGACTCAAGCTCACCGGCGTACCTGGCACCCCACAACAGCACCATGGCGCAGCCCAGCTGGGCGTTGGTACCGACATCAGCAATAGAGCACTGAATGTGATCGAAGCCACCATCGGCATCAAGATCTTCTGCCAAAAAGTCGATGATGAAAATAGCGGCCGATTCTGCTGAGGACGTATTTTCATACGTGTTACCAGCAGATTGAGTTACCTCAGTGTACTGCCCAACTGAGGTCAACGTGCCAACTTTTTCGTGAATGGAGGTAAAGTTGAGCGCCTTGGCCCCGCTGCCATCATTGGCGGTTGCCTGCTGAATGGTAATGACCGGGTCATCGCCGGCGGTACCGGCAGCCTTGTACACCAACACGGTCGCCCGCTCATATCCCTTCATGCTGATCCAGTCGCCGGTATTGGCCGCACTCGACATGTCGACCGGAATAAAAGCCGCGCATGCCTGAACCTGCTCGGCGAATTTTGCATTTACGTTCATTGTATTGCTCCTGTTAACTCAAGCTTACGCGCGAGTGGCCAATGTCACATAGGGTGACAGCGTATTGCTGCCAGAACGGCGGGCAATCGTTGAGCTCCACCACGGCTGACCGGCTACCCGAATGATGAACCTGAACGCCATCGCGTCGTAATCGAAGTAGATATGCATGGACGTATCCACACGAATACCACCTGATTTGATCGCTGTCATGTACTGCCGCAGATCAGCAAAAATAATATCGCCTTTGGTGCCCAGCGTCTCACAGGCTTCAGTTGGAATAACAGGGCGACCCATGATCGTCCCGAAGGGGGCTTGTGCTAAACCGTTGGGCGGCAAATAAACCGGATGCACGCCACCTGCGGAACCTTCAATGACCATGGTCAAAAGCTGCGGCAGAATGTCCTGGTTGATCAGCCATACGGAGGTCGGCAGAGCACCCGAATACATCCGCGCATACATTTTGGCGATGTTGGCCGGCACAATCGTCGCAGCAGTCTGACCAGACTCTTTAGCCACCGTTACCAGCGCGTTGCTGTTCAGCAGCCCCAATGGTTGCCCGGCGCCAGTACCTTGCACAATCGCCAGATTGATCTTGAAGTTAATCTTTTCCGGCGTCTTGTTGCGCAGATAGGTATCCATCATCGGCGCATCTTCCAGGGTTTCGTCACTGATCGGCACCAGCGCAGCCAGTTTGTGCAGCCTAATTGAATTCACGCCAATCTTAGGCTTGGATTTACTGATTTGATCCAGTTCGCCTTCCCAGTACGCCTGCAGGCCGCCCGAGGTCTGCCAGGGAGTGGTTTCATCAGTCGGGAAAACCATATTATTCCGAGAGCTCTGATACTGGTCGGTCAGCGACAGTAATTGGTTTTCGCCCTGAACTTTTTGCATAATCTCAGTGCGGAACTCAGGCGGCACCAAAAAGCCACCGTCCTGTCCTACAGATTCACTGCCTACTGTAGTACCTGGATCCTCCATTCGAACAGCCAAGCGGCGATCCATATACGCCGTGCCACCCGGCCGACTTGCCGCCATAACAGCCATGGCTAGTTCACCCATGCTACCCCAACCCCAGCGCTTCCTATCGCGCTCATGTGCTTCACGCATCTCGATATGCTGTGCAGGAATGACGGGCTCGGTTTCCCCTGGCGTGTTGGTAGCGCGCATACTGGGCGGCGTTTGGCGGCCTTGGGGTTGCGCCAGCTTGTCGCTCTGCGCCTCAATACGCTCGCGCCGAGCGATGTTGGCGTCTACCTCATCAAACTCTGCCATCACTGCGTTGAGTGACTCGAGCTCTTCTGTGGTCAGTTCCCGGCCGTCCTGGTCTGCTTTAGCCTGAATGCCTTGGGCCTGTGCGTTGAGGTCAACCAACTTTTCACGCAGCGCATCAATGGAAACTACCTCCATGACGACTCGGAAATAATGTTTCATTTTTTCATCTCCAACAAAAAAAGGGGCGAGACCGCCCCGGTGACGGTTCTCGCCCCTCAATTGAAAAGGATGCTGAGTTGACTGTGCGTTAAAGCACTTTCATGCGTAAGATTATGCGGTGCTAACCATTCTGTCAACCTTTCGCTTCATTCGCGCCAAACGACTCGGAATAACATCAGGGTCCGCTTTTATTTTCAGCGCCTTGGGCGCGTTCGGCCAGCGGGTCAGATCAAGCTTGGCCGCAACAGCCATTTGTTCAACCTCAGTGTCTGCAAAACCTAATTTCATGGACTGCTCTGAATCCATCCAGGTTTCGTCATCCATCATTCCCTTGATTTCATCACTGTCTGTGCCCGTCCTGTTCGAATAGGTCTCTGCTACATTTTCGGTGAACGCTTTCAGCAGCACAGCTGCTGACTCAAGATGCCGGTAATCGCCACCAGTGATACCTTGTGGGTTGTGCACCATGAACCAGGCGTTCTTGGCAATTTGGATTTCATCCCCCGCCATAGCGACCAGTGACGCTGCGGAAGCCGCCAGTGCATCAACTATTACTATTGTTTTTTTCGCTTCTGCATTCTTCAGATGATTGTAAATTGCAAGACCTTCTCTAAGATCTCCTCCCTCTGAATTAATGCGAACGGTTATGTTTTTTACAGAACCAAGGTCCTTCAAATCTTCGTAGAATGTCTTACTAGAAACTCCGCCCCAGTAATCTTCCCCGATATTGTCATAAATCAAAATTTCAGCATCGTCGTTTCGGCGTGCCATTTGAAAATGTTTCATGCGAATGCTCCTGTAAATGATTCAATCAATAAATCGGTCAATTTGTTATGCTGCACCTCCGGCATGGGCTTGGCGTTTGCCTTTGCTCCTTGGATCCAATCAGCAAACCGCTCATCGCACCAACTACCCAGTACGCCGCGCAATATCATGTCGATACGACCGTCTTCGTTGTTGACGCCTTGCTGTACCGCATAGAGCGCCATGACCGGCCTAAATTCGGTTGACATCACCTCCAAATGCCGGTTAAAAAACTTCTGAGCACGATCGATATAATCTTCCTTGCCCCAGATATTGCGCATACCGTGTTCTTCCCGGGTCTGCATGCGTAGCGCCAAATGTGAAACCACGTCCCGCGCCGCTCCAGGC
>JANQGC010000037.1 GCA_028277515.1 Anaerolineae bacterium | reverse complement strand
TGAAAGCCTGCTGGAAGGCAAGCAACTCGTTTCTACCCGTGGAGAAATCGTCGGCCAGATCAACGGCCTGGCCGTGCGCCAGATTGGCGAACATGCCTTCGGCCATCCCACGCGCATCACCGCCAGCACCTATGTTGGCAAGGAAGGGGTCATCCAGATCGATCGCGAGGCTGAACTTGCCGGGCGCATTCATGACAAAGGTTTGTTCACGCTAATCGGCTACCTGGGCGACAAATATGCCGAGGATCACCCGCTCTCCCTCTCCGCCCAGGTCACTTTTGAACAGAATTATGGCGGCATTGACGGTGACAGCGCATCCTCCACCGAACTGTACGCCCTCCTTTCCAGCCTGGCAGAAGTGCCGATCAAGCAAGGTATTGCCGTTACCGGATCGGTCAACCAGTGGGGCGAGATCCAGGCCATCGGCGGGGTGACTCAGAAGGTGGAAGGCTGGTACGCGGTCTGCAAAGAAAGTGGTTTAACCGGTGAGCAGGGCGTGCTGATCCCCACTGCGAACGCAGAAGACCTGATGCTGCGCGTGTCTGTGGTCAAAGCGGTTGAAGAAGGAAAATTCAACATCTGGGCCGTTTCCAGCATTGATGAAGGTTTACAGGTGCTCACTGGCCAGGATCCGGAGCAAATTCATACGGCCGTTAAAAGCCGCCTCAACGAATTGGCCCAAACCATGAAAGATTACAACGCAAATTAATAGCGTGAGCAATTCCCTATCTCTATCTCAATCTCTATCCAGGCTGACCCAGTCCAGGTTTTATTGAGTGCACATTCTAAATTATTCGCTATGATCAGACTATCATGAAACCCACCGCAAAAGATCTACAGCTTCTACGCCAGGCCATCACACTGGCGGCAACCGCCCGCGAACATGGCAACCACCCCTTCGGCGCTTTGTTGGCTGATACCGAGGGGAATGTCCTGGCCACGGCCGAAAACAATGTCGTCACTGAATCCGACGTCACCGGCCACGCCGAGACTAACCTGGTGCGCATCGCTTCACGGAAGTTTTCCGCAGAATTTTTGGCGGGCACAATGCTTTACACCAGTACCGAACCCTGCGCCATGTGCTCAGGGGCAATTTACTGGTCCGGCATCGGCCGTGTCGTGTTTGCCCTATCCGAAGCAGGCCTGTATGAACTGACAGGAGCTGATCCGCAAAACCCAACCCTCAAACTGCCTTGCCGAAAGGTATTCCAGGCCGGGCGAAGAGAAATTGAAGTGCTCGGCCCGCTGCTTGCGGAAGAAGCAAAAGTCGTCCATGTGGGCTTCTGGCATAAAATTTAGCTATGGGTTGATGCGCCGGCCGGTGAAAGGATCGCCGTCAACAATCAGGTTTCCTGCATTTGTTTCCAGCGGGTCACCAGTCAAGGCATAAAATCTCAGGTCAAATGTCCCAGAAATCGCCTCACATTGATCGCTAAAGGTGAACTCAGCATCCACGCGGCCGAATTCTTTCATTTCGGAACTGTCCGGATCAATTCTAAAATTTAGCCAGGTACCTTTGGCCATTTTTCCCCTTCTCTCCCAGGAGCCTTGTTGGTGATCAAAACTTAATGTGGTTTCCGCAGCATCTGTTCCCTGAAAAGTACCGTCTCTAGACAGGGTCCAAATAGCGGATGTATTAGGAAGTTCGACCAGGTACGTGCCATAACATGCCCTTGCCCAGAGGTCATCCGGTTCGTTGCTGTCACCCTCGTCGGCCAGGCTAATGGTGCCCAGGCTAATCAGTAAAATTGTGGCCAAAACGATAAAACCAACCAACTTAATTCTTGTGTTATTTTTAGCCATCATTTATCAACCTCCTGCTAGAAATAAGCCGTCCAATTGTCATTCCGAGAAAATCCACATTGCGAGTGATGTTCTATGAGTAAATGACATCTCACTAAAATCTTTGTCACTTTGCGGACCTGTAGAACAACCTTTCCAGGTTGTTTTAGCCGCAAGCTGGAAAGCTCGCGCTACAATGTCATTAGCAGGTCCTCCGAGGAATCTTTCGCTGCCCGAGAACCAGATCCCTCATTTCATTCGGGATGACATCTACAGTTTCTTTGCTCATAGAATAGAGCCTACGATGTAGAAACTCTTGAAATATAAAACAACTATGGCCTCGAAGGTTCCGGGATTTCTATCCCTATAACATATAATATATCCTCTCGCTGAACCTGAAAACCTAGCTTTTGCGCTACGCGCAAGCTGGCCATGTTATCAGGTGAAGTGCTCCAGCTCGGCCGTCGTTTCCTATTATAGATGTCCCCACACAGCGCCGCCGCGCAAGCATAGCTCAAACCCCGGCCTCGATAAGCCGGTTCTGTCACCACTCCAATCTCCTCATAGGTTTCCCCCACAAAAAACGTGCAGGCCACGGAAACAATCCGCCGGCCATCAAAGGCGGCCCAGGCCAACTCGCTGCTGGCTAACCCTTCAACGCCACTCCAGGTTGTGCTGATCCAGCTTATATCCGGGTGTATTTCCCGCAGCATGGCGTCGTCTGGCGGCCGCAAGCGACGCAGCGATAGAGGCGCAGTTGAAATCTGCGGCACATCACCTTCGTGAGTGAGAATGACCCGCCGCCACACTTGAAGATCCGGAAAACTGCTCTCCAGTAACGGCCGAAACTTCGGTGGCGCATCCACCATCCCAACGATCTGCCCACGAAGATCAGCAGGCTGCCATGCTTCAGGGTCACCGGCAAGGGCCATGTTGCCATTTGCATTAGCCAACACCACGCGCGGTTGAGGCCAGCGATCGGCGAAAATCTGGCCATGTCCGCTGTTTATCACATGCAGGCCAACCAATGGGCCTGGCCGGTCCGGGAGGAACCAGGGTTTCAATGATGCGGCTTGTTTATCAGTCAATTGAATCATGATTTTTGATTAAGTAGTTTTGCATTAGATTTGTCAATTTTTTCTGTGGGATTTCCGAAGGTACAAGAAAATAAAAATTGACAAATCTTTCGAATATTTACTTAAGGTGATTATTTTGAAAATACCATGTATGGTTGATATGCTATATTTTTCAACGGATACAGTGTAGTTTGAAAATACTTTCACATCAAATTGTAAGGCAGAGGAAACGGCCGACAATTCAGGTTGTAACAATCTCTCCAGGCGTGTTAAAGTTCCATTCAAAGTAACATATTTGTAGTAACGGTTTTAGCCGTCCTCACCGCTGAAGCGGTTACTACCAACCCGATCCATTTGAAATCAAAAATGGGAAAAGGAACAATCCAATATGGAAACCGAAACCGAAAACCCCACCAACAACACTATTCTACACCTTATCTTCCGCCATCATCTGTGGGCCAATTTGCGACTTTTCAAAGCCTGCCAATCGCTCAGCGATGCCCAACTCAACCAATCTGCCCCTGGAACCTATGGTTCCATCCAGGCCACCATCGCCCATATCGTCCGAGCTGAAGAACGTTATCTGTACTTCCTCAATGGCTACAACCGTGGAAATAATGATATAGCGACAGAAGAAACTCCGCTTGGCGAATTAATTGAAAGAGCCAAACAAAGCGGACAATCTTTACAGCAGGTCGCCGCCAACACACCGGCCGATTCGGCCGTTCTCATTGAAGACGAAGAAGAATTGTTAGAATTGCCGGCTAACGTGGTGCTTCTGCAAGCGCTGCACCATGGCTCCGAACACCGCACCCATATCACCACAATTATGGGGCAACTCGGCATAGAACCTCCCTCGATCAGCGGCTGGGCTTATAATGATATCGTGCTGGCAAAGCATTCCTGAATTTGAATCTTTCTTGCAAGACCAGGCTCCGGGTAAAGGTCAGGCCCTAGATCTTGGTTGTGATCGGGGGCGGGATGCCTTGCTTACGTTCTTTTTACAGAGGTAATCATGAAACAGTTTATCAGCCTTGTAGCCCTGGTCGTCAAAGATTACGATAAGGCGATTGATTTCTACACCAACACCCTCGATTTCCACCTGGTTGAAGACAAACCGGTTCCCGAGCAAAATAAACGCTGGGTCGTGATCGCGCCGCCAGGCTCAAGCGAAGGGAAACTGCTCTTAGCCCGCGCAGTAGGAGAAGAGCAATCGTCCCGTATCGGCAACCAGACCGGCGGACGTGTTTTCCTTTTCCTGCAAACGGATGATTTCTGGCGCGATTATGAAACATACAAAGCCAGGGGTATTCAGTTCGTGCGCGATCCAAAGGTGGAAGCATATGGTACTGTGGCCGTTTTCCAGGATTTATACGGCAACTTATGGGACCTGGTGCAGTTTTCCTATTCATATTAGGATTAATCTCTGATTTATGGAGGAAATTTCACAGAGGATCACAGAGAATGGCACAAAGGATCACAGAGAAGGTAAAACATTTTCTCCTAACCTCTGTGGATCTTTGTGCAATCCCTCGGTGTAGCTGTGTGCAATAAATACTATGACTACAAACGAAATAACGCCAAATCAAAAACGTTTTACCTTTGGCTGTCTCGGCCTTATGATCATCCTTGGAGTCATGATGACCGTCTTTGGGATCTTTTTCATCCTGGAAGGGAATGAGAGCAGAAATTTGACAACTTTTCATTTGATATATGGGCGAACACCATTGAATAAAAGTTGTCAAATTTTAGGTAACACAATATTCATATTTGATTAGTGCAATTAAATTGATTTGATAATACCTTGACTAACTATGTGTATAGTGTGTAGAATATGGTCATGAAGAGCCGTGAAATCATCAAACGGCTAAAAAAGATGGTTGGATATTAGTCAATATCCGAGGAAGTCATTATCAATACAAACATCCGGAAAAAGATGGACGAGTGACTGTTCCGCACCCAAAAAAAGATTTACCAATTGGCACTTTACGTAGTATATTTCGACAGGCCGGTTGGGATTGGCCCCCAAAGTGAACTATGAGATATCCCATCGTCATTCATAAAGATCCAGACAGTGATTACGGCGTCACCGTTCCTGACCTACCCGGATGTTTTTCAGCTGGGGACACTCTCGACGACGCCCTCAATCAAGCCGTTGAAGCAATAGAATGCCATATTGAAGGCCTGCTAATCGACGGGCTGCCTATCCCTACCCCACTAGACATTGAAGCCCACCAACAAAATCTGGATTATCAAGACGGCATATGGGCGATAGTTGAAGTGGATATATCCAAACTTTCCGGCAAGTCAAAACGAGTCAATATAACCGTGCCGGAAAGGCTTTTAAACACAATGGATCAATACGCGGCCGATCACGGCAAAACCCGCTCCGGACTCATTGCCGAAGCTACCATTGCCTACATCGCCAGCCAGGAAGAAAATGAAACTTAGCGCTGGCTGATCCGTTGATCACGACTGCCCAAATTCTCCCGATTCAAGATCTCTGACAACATCATCTTCCACCTCCCGCGCCGCATATAGACCGACCAGCCGGGCCACAATCACGGCCGTATACAACACCCCAATCACCGCTTCCAAAGTCGCCGCAGAGCGTGCCCAGAAAGTGACCGGCAAAATGTCGCCATAGCCCCCACATTGTCAGGGTTGCAAAACTGTAATAGACAAACGTCTGCCAGGGAAAAGCCATGTCCTCATACTCATTCAAACCATCGACAAACGCATGGGTCGTTTGCTCCGGAAACCAGGTCAGGGTGTTTTGTTATCCCCCAACCATTATCTATAATACTCAAATATCTTTGGTCAAAATATTTTTTTACCTGAAATTTGACAACCTTTATTAACCGGTTTGCGCCCATGTATCAAGTGAAAAGTTGTCAAATTTCTGTGCAAATAATTATTGTAACAGTAGTCTAAAGGAGAGGTGCATGAGCAAAATCATGATTCATAACGGCTCGCTGATCAACGGCCGTTCCCCCCAACCCATTCCCAACGCGGCCGTGCTGATAGAGGACAACAAAATCCTCAGCGCCGGTCCGGCCGAAGTCGTGCCCCAACCGGCAGAGGAAGCCGTGATCATTGATGCCCAGGGTGGAACCATCCTGCCTGGCCTGATCGACACCCATGTCCATATGCTGCTTGAAGGGATCAACATCGCCCGCGACATCATGACCCCTTTTTCCCTGCGCTTCTACCAGTCAATTGGCCACATGCGCCGCACCCTGGACGCCGGAGTGACCAGCGTGCGCGATGCCGGCGGCGCCGATTTGGGCTTGAAACAAGCCGTAGAATCCGGGCTAATCACCGGCCCGCGTATGCAGATCAGCATCAATGCTCTGACCACCACCGGCGGGCATGGCGACGGTTGGATGCCTTCCGGAGCAGAATTCTCACTCTTTCCCGGCCACCCAGGCTTGCCTGACGGCCGCTGCGATGGCCGTGCTAGTGTACGCCAAAAAGTGCGCGAAATGCTGCGCGCTGGGGCTGATGTGGTCAAAATTCATGCCACCGGCGGCGTGCTCAGCCCCACCGATCACCCGCAATATACCCAGTTTTCACCGGAAGAATTAGACATCATCGTCCAGGAAGCCGCCTTCCACCGTGGCAAAAAAGTCATGGCCCATGCCCAGGGAGCCGAAGGAGTCAAAAACGCCGTGCGCGCCGGCATCCATTCCATCGAACACGGCATTTATCTTGATGATGAGGCGATTGAGCTGATGCTCGAACATGGCACCTTCCTGGTGCCTACCCTGCTTGCTCCCATCGGTGTCCTGGAGGCGGGTGAAGAAGGGGGCATGCCCGAATATGGCCTGCGCAAATCGCGCGAGGTCATAGAAGTGCACAAAGAAAGCATCCATCGCGCCTATAAAGCAGGGGTCAAAATCGCTATGGGCACCGACTCGGCCGTCACCCCCCATGGCCAAAATTTACGTGAACTGGGACTGCTGGTTGAAATCGGCATGTCGCCTATGGAAGCGATTATCGCCTCCAGCAAAACGGCCGCCGAATGTCTGGGCTGGCAGGATCGCCTGGGCACGCTGGAAAAAGGAAAACTGGCCGACCTGGTCATCTGCAAAGGGGATCCCTTAAAGCAGATCCAAATTTTGGAAGATCATGGTAATATACAATTGGTTATGCAAGACGGCCGCATCGTAAAACAAATTACCTAAGGGTGTGTAGGCCGATTTGGTAAATCGGCCGGCGCGATTTACCAAATCGCGCTACACACCTGCTCAAATGAAACGCACAAATTGCCTAATTTGTGCCGATGAGCGATTTAGGCAAATCGCTCTACAACTATGAAAACATTCATCCAAAAATTACGCCGATCCAACGCTCTCATCCTGGACACCGAAACCACCGGCATGGACAACCAGGCCGAGATCCTGCAGATCGCTATCGTCAACCTTGATGGTGAAGAACTGCTTAATTCTCTTGTTCGGCCGTCCAAAGCGCGCCGCTGGCCCGACGCCCAGCGTGTTCATGGCCTCTCCTGGCCTGACGTAAAAAACGCCCCCGGCATAAACGAACTCGCCCCCCAACTGCAAGACCTGCTGGAAAACAGTCTGGTCGCCATCTACAACGCCGATTACGACACCCGTGTTCTGCGTCAATCCATCAAAGCTGCCCAGGCCCAGAACCGGTTCCGCTGGCTAAAAACCGGAAACTGGCCCTGCGTGATGAAAGCCTATGCGCAATATTACGGGGAACGAAACTACCGCTACGGCGGCTATCGCTGGCAAAAGTTAGAAAAAGCATGCCGCCAGCAGAAAGTACGCGTGGCCAACACCCATGACGCCCTGGCTGATGCCCAAATGACCGCCGCCCTCATCCGCGCCATTGAGAAGAATCTGTAATATCCACTCTTCTTAGCCCCTCTTATCGTCTGCCACTGTATCTCAATCTAGTAACCCGACACTTTTACGAAGAGAAGATTTATGGGACGCTGATTTACGCTGATGACGCTGAATTATTTATTTTTTATCGGCGAAAATCCGCTCTTGTCCGCGTCCCATTTCTAAACTGTCGGGTAGCTATTATCTCAATCAGCGGCCCCTCTGGGGATTGCCTAAATGGCAGCACTCTCTTGAATCCTCAATATCCCATTGCATAAAAAGAAACAAACATTCCTGTTTGTTTTACAATTTTTCGCATTTTATTCGCACCCCATCTCTAAAATGTAAATCATCAATAACATTTTAGTTTTCGTGAGGATAAGTCAATGCATCATAACAACAATGCCCTACCCGAACACCCCCAGCCGTTCAGGATTTGTTTGAAACCCATCGTTTTCCCTTTTTCTGACGGCGAGCAGGCAGGAAACCAACAAACCGACCGGCCGAATGCAAACAATTGGAGCGCCTTCACCCTCATGGGCTGCTGGTCCTCACCATTTGGCTTGCCCTGGCAAGATGTATAGGAGAAATAAAATGAACAAAAACAGCAGTTTAAACAATATGAAAATGGGCGGGATAATTTTGATCGTCATCCTGGCTCTTATTAGCACATTATCGGCCGTCAGCACTGGCCCCAAACCTGCCGCTGCCCAGGCTGAAGAACTATCCCGTTTCCATCCCTTGACCACCTGGAGCACAGAGTTCAGCAACGAGAATGGTTGGAACGAAAATGAAAAGATGTGGTCATCCATTCGCTTTCCCGACCTGAACTCCGACAGCCGTGATGACATCTGCAGCATGGCCGGCGAAAAAATCGTCTGCGGTATTTCAGATGAAACATCATTCAACGATATCCAGCCCTGGCTCACCGATTTTGCAGGGGCGTTACTAACCGATGAAACGGTCTGGCGCACCATCAAATATCCGGATGTGACCGGCGATGAAAAAGCGGACATCTGCATGCGCACCGGAAAGGGCATCTACTGCGCTATCTCATCGGGCACTGCCTTCGGCCCCTTAACGCCCTGGGAAACCGGTCACTTCACTGACGCCCAGGAATGGAACGCCGACCCATCTTATTGGTCGACCATCCGTTACCCGGATCTCAATGGAGATGGCGCGCAGGACCTTTGCGGCCGCGACGCCGGCGGCATCCGCTGCTCGCTCTCCACAGGCACAACCTTTACCGACAGCGTTTATTGGGACACCAGCTTCAGCAACGCCAATGGTTGGAACAGCGATCCATCCTATTGGGGCACGATCCAATATGTGGACATCAACGGCGACGGTAGGGATGACATCTGCGGCCGCGGCGGATTAGGTATTCTCTGTGGTCTATCCACCGGTTCTGATTTCTTGCCTGTCACTTACTGGGATAATAGCTTTACTGATACGAGCGGCTGGAACAACGATGAATCTTATTGGGCCACCATCCAATATCCCGATCTAAACGGCGACGGCAAGGCTGATATCTGCGGCCGCGGCGGAGCCGGAATGGCCTGCGGGCTATCCGATGGCCAATCATTCGCACCAGTGGACTTCTGGACTTTTCATTACGGAGACCCGTCATGGAGCAGTGATCCTTCTTATTGGAAAACCATCCGCTTCGCTGATATCAATATAGATGGCTTGGATGACATTTGTGGGCGGCACATTGATGGGCTGGTTTGCATGCTCTCATCAGGCAGTGAGTTCATTGATTACAATAATTGGCAGTACGGTTTTAGCAATGATGAAGGATGGAAAGAAAATGAAAGCATGTGGTCTACGCTGCACCTTATTGATGTCAATCAAGAGGGTTTGCCGGCGATTTGCGGCCGGGACAGGGTGGGCATTGTCTGCGCCCCGGCGGCCGTCAACAATAAGCCCATCGCCGTCCCCGACCAATACAGCACCAGTATGAACACCGCGCTGGTCGTTTCGGCCGAAGATGGGGTGATCAAAAATGATTCCGACATCGACCAGGAAGAATTAATCAGTTTCCTTGCCGAATCCCCGTTGCATGGCCAGCTAACGCTGAATCAGGATGGTTCTTTCACCTATATACCGAATGAAGGTTTCCTGGGCAGCGATATATTTTCCTATGTCCTGCTGCACGATGAAGGTCAGTTGCTTTCAAATCCGGCGGATGTAACCATCCAGGTCATAGAAGCCACTCCAACAGCCACTCCGACCGCATCACCAACACCAACCGGTACCGTGACACCACCGCCTACACCCAACCCAGCCGGCTTTACCCTCTACTTGCCATTGATAAACAGATGACAGCCGGAAAACAAATTGCCTGAATCGTGATCAAAGCAAGCAGACGGGGCAGCACAACGAAATTTTGAATTTGCATTGTGCTGCCCCCACTGTCCCGATTTTCCAACACACCCCAAAACACGCCACTAAAATCCTAAGAACGCCAACATGGGCCGGCGAACCTCCGGCACCCATAAAACGGATAGCAACAGAAAAACAAACAAAATTACAGTTATCGTCTCTTTGGTGCGGAAGCGAATCATGTAGAGCAGCGTGGGATGGGTCTGCATATATGTTTCCTGCCGCTGAACGACGGCCGTCAACTTGTCAATATTATCCGACTGCGCCTGGATCAACGCCCTGATTTCCGACAGCGCGACCGCCGATTCCACCTTATAGCGGCTCAAATTATTCTGTGCATCCAGCGCCAGGGCAATTGCGATTTTATTAATCGTCTCCTGCGGCACATCGTCAGCCTTTAATATTTCTTCCAGTGCTCTTAAAAATTCTTCAGACATTGTTTAAAGTGGCGGGTTCTCAGTAGTCAGTCGACAGTAATCAGTATTCAGTTTTCACTGTCCACTGCCCACTGCCCACTGCTCACGGTTCCGTCGTACTATGCACCCAACCCGTGCCCGTTCCCGACAAATCTAAATATTTGTAGCGGGTTGTGCCACCATCGTTGAACTTGATAATGAAATAGGTGGATTTGATATAAACATCACAAAGCTCCAATGAAGCGCCCAGCAAATTGATTTTGGGTGAAATGCGCACACGGCCGTTCAAGCTATCCATAGCGATGATGTCGATCTCGCTACTGTTATTATCTTTAGCCACGGTAATGTATGTGCCGCCCGATTCCCCATCCCGCTCGGCGGCGATGCTCACCCGCGCTGCGGCCGATCCCCCTGCATCTGCCTCGGCAATAAGTTGCAGCAAAACATCATCCCCATTCCCCGGCGGATCTGCTGCTCGTAACCCGATGACATTTTGCCCGGCATCATCCCGCCCATACAGGCCACCTATATCAATGCCGTCATCGTCAACAAATGTATAACCATTCTGGTCCTCATAGTTTCCCGACAGCGATGCCACAACCTGGATGCCCTCGGCGCTGATGAACACCGTCTCCCCACCGACAAATAGATCGTCGCCGGATATTTTGTAGATGATGGTGTCGTCATCACCGGGTCCGCGGCGGCCGGTGGGGAAGGGGCGGCGTCGTTTACGTCTTCTGCTCATTGGGTCCTCTTTTCAGTTATCAGTGGACAGTGGACAGTGGACAGTGGACTGATTACTGTTTTACTGATTACTGTTCATTGTGAAGCTTCCTTTTTGAATAATGCGGCTTCGGCGTGAATGTTTTTGATGAATTGGATTTCAGTATTGGTTAGCCAGGCGTGCAGGTGACAGGTGGGATCGGGGCGCTTGCGGTCCAGGTAGTAGCGGCCGCAGCCGCAGGTGGGCATATGATTGATTATAGTCGATATGGCGAGTGTCATTTGCTCGAACAGCTTGTGTTGGTGCATGGGGATGTCGTAGCGGTGTTTACTGAGTCGCAGGTTTTTGGGCATATGGTTTCTCCTATATGGGCAGCCACGGGGGGCTACCCTTACTAATGGGCAGCCACGGGGGGGCTACTACATGGGCAGCC
>JANQGC010000324.1 GCA_028277515.1 Anaerolineae bacterium | reverse complement strand
AACGCTCTTTGTCCCTTATCTGCTGTTGCTGTTTGTGGTCGGTGCCATTCATATCCGCATTTGGTATAAGCCGCTGCCGATGAAAACGGCCGTTTCTCTTGCTGACCGCTCCTTTCTGCAAAAGCCATCTGGGCGGGCTGTCGTATGGCGAGTGCGCGCCGTCCTCAAGCAGTTTCTTTGGCAGGCGATGCCTATCTTCCTGCTGATGTGCGCCATCGGGGCCATTCTGGCCGACAGTGGCCTGCTGGATTGGCTGGCAGCGAGTTTATCGCCGCTGTTGGGGCTGTTTGGTCTGCCCGGAGCGGTAGCACCCGGCGTTATTTTTGCCATCGTGCGCAAAGATGGCCTGCTCATTCTCAACCAGGGGGAAGGGGCGTTGTTGGCTTCGTTGTCGGTGGGGCAAATGTTTATGCTGGTCTACCTTGCCTCCACCCTCACCGCCTGCCTCGTGACGTTGTGGACGGCGCGCAAGGAGTTGGGCGGTCGGGTGGCGTTGAAAATTGCTGGACGACAGGCGCTTACCTCGCTGGTTAGCACATTTTTACTGGCGCTGGTGCTGCGATAAACGGGATGAGGCTGGATAGATATAGCATATTTTGAGTGGCTCGTCTCTAGACCGAGACCGCTTGTTTTAATTGACAATTGGGTATCTAAATGATGCCTGTGATATATGAAATGAGGAACAAATGAAAAAGATACAATTCATCGGACTGTTGTTTATCCTGTTACTGTTAGCCGCTTGTGGGGGCAGTGGTGAGTCTCAGACAGATGTGTCACTTGATGAAGAAGTGGCTGAGGAACCGACAATGGAAACGGAATCGGAAACGGCCGTTACCGAACCTTCACAAGTCAGCGAGCCAGATGAAAACCTACGGCAATGTGTTGACTCTTATGACCCAGCCGTTGACTACTTTCCCAACAAAGTGGAAGCACTTTACGCCCAATCGTGGGAAGTCACTTATGCCAACAATTACAAAGTTGTGAAAACATTGACCAGCGTTGCTTCAACGCATGCAGGCACCGATGCAGAAGTGAAGCCGCAAGTGTATATTTTGGTGCAATGTGGGACACCTGCCCCCGCTCTTGAGGGCGAGTTTGAAGAAGCCACTGTGATTGAAATCCCAATTGCGACCGCGGTTGATGGCGATGATGCCCTCTTTGAATCCTTTGAATTTCTTGGGGTGGCGGATGGCCTACTTGGCTCAGGCGGTTCAGGATTGACAGAAGTTGAGCAACCCTATTTGCCAACAGTCTATGAGCGGCAGCAGAGTGGCGAAATGGTAGCACTGGGGTATGAGACCAACTTGGAGGTGCTGACGGCACTGGAGCCGGATATCTACATTAAGTCCAGCGGTGAGGAAGAAGTATTGGCCGAAGTTGCCGATACATTGAATATTCCTGTCGTTATCTACAATCCGTACCAGGAAGGTCCGTTGGGTGCAGCCGAAAAGCTCAAATTTTTGTCACTTTTCTATAATCAAGAAGAGGTGGCAAATGCCCACCTTGAGCCGGCTATTGCACACTACTTAGAGCTAAGCGCATTGGCACAAGCACAAGAGACAACACCCAAAGTTCTAATTGGCTTTATCCGTAATGGTGTTTGGAATACGCGCCAGAATGAACGCTACGAAATGCTTCTAGTTCGTGATGCAGGTGGACAACGGGTGTTAGATCTGCCGGGGAATGGTTTTGCTACCGTCGATCTGGAGGTGGCCGTGGAAGCCGGCATTGAGTCTGATTTTTGGTTTAATCTGGCTTGGCTACCGCAAGAAGAGACCATAGAAGAGTTCATTGACGCATCACCCGAGCTGGCCGCCTTTGAAGCCGTGCAACAGGGGCATGCATTCCATCGCTTTGGCTCACGCGGGATTGACTATTCTTATAATGCAACCATCAATCCCGACGTTGTTCTCGCCGACATCCTCAGTATCCTGCACCCGACATTGCTGCCTGATCATGAAATTACCTACCTGCAACCGATTCTTCCCGAAAATAATAGGGCGACAATTGATGCACCGACAGCTAATCTATCCGGGTGTGCTGAAGCGTATGATTCAACGATTGACTACTTCCCCGACAAAGTAGAGGCACAGTACACCTCTCAATGGAGCGTCACTTACCACAATCACTACAAAGTGATTACAGCTAATTCCACCTATGGTGATCCAGACGCCGTCCCTGTAGAGGAGCGTTACGTTCTGGTGCAGTGTGGAACTCCTGTGCCGGAAGAGTTAGCCACGGTTGAGGACGCACTGGTGATTGAGGTGCCAGTACAGCGCCTAATTGACGGGGCTGGTGGTGTTCTCGGGGCCGTTGAACTGCTTGATCTGTCGGACCCATTGGTGGCTTTAGTGGCTTTTGGTGGCTTTCTTCCCACAGGTATTGAATACCTTCCGAACATCAACGCTAAATATGCTGCTGATGAACTCGCCGTTCTTGAAGATAGTAGTGGTGGTTGGGAGGCAACGCTCGATTTTGAACCGGATCTCCTGATTGATTACGATAGCCGTGAAACGATTGAAGAGGCGCGTAGTCTGGGTGTTCCTTATGTCTTCTACAACCCTTTCGACGAAGGGCCGCTTGGTTCTGCTGAACAACTCAAATTTTTAGCTCTCTTTTTCAACGAAGAGGCTAAGGCCAATGAACAATTTGCTTCGATTGCTGAGGAATACATACGCCTGCGTGACCTAACCCAAGCCCAACCCGAAAAACCGTCTGTGTTGTTGGGTCATATCGACGGCCAAGGCGCGTTCAATACCCGCCTCTACAATCGTTTTGAGTCGATTCTGATTGAAGATGCGGGCGGGGTGCGTGTTCTAGACGAGTCTCTTATTGATTTCGGCGGTTTCTCTTCTAGTGCCCCTTTAGAAGTGGCTCTAGAGGAAGGAGCAGCGGCCGACTATTGGTTTAGCCTGGCTTATCTGCCCTCAGAGGAGACCGCGGCCGACTTCATCGCCACCGATCCCCTCAACGAGGAATTCGAGGCGCTACGGGCTGGCAACATGTTCCATCGCTTCGGCCGCGACGAGGATTACTTCCAAACGCCAGCGATTAAAGTTAATGAACTGCTGGCCGATCTGGTAAGTATCCTCCACCCAGAGTTGCTGCCCGACCACGAGGTTGTCCATCTTGAACGCATTGCGGGTGAATAGGCAACGGCAAGGAAGCAACTAATGCTAAAGGAAAATAAAGTATTGGTCAATCGTGGGTTGGCCCAAATCATCGAAGCCAGTCAATTCGCGGATGAAAGTGAAGAAGACGCCGTCCAAGCCACGATTGACCGCAAGCGTATACTGCTTTTTGGCGGGCTGATGGGGCTAAGCCTCTTTGCCTTCTTGCTCTCGCTCAGTTGGTCATCTGTGCCGATTCCGCTGACTGAGGTGTTGGCGGTGCTAGCAGGGGGCGCAGTGGAGAAAGAATCGTGGCGTACCATCGTTATGGATATTCGCCTACCGCGCACCCTCACGGCCATCGCGGTAGGTATTGGCCTGGGCTTGTCTGGTTTGCAGATGCAAACCCTCTTTCGCAACCCGTTGGCCAGCCCTTTTACCCTGGGCGTCTCGTCTGGAGCCAGCCTAGGGGTAGCGTTGGTTGTCATTGTCTTACCAGTGACTATCGGGTATGGGGCAATCGGCGGGGGAATGCTGGGTAACCTAGGGACGGTGGCCGGTGCGGCGATTGGCGCGTTCACCGTCTTGACGATTATGTTGGCCGTAGCTGCGCGGGTTCAAGACATGACGACGGTTTTGTTGCTGGGTGTTGTCATTGGGGCCTTGGTCTCGGCGGCGGTGACAGTTCTTGTGTTCTTTGCTGATGAACAGCGTACCCGTGAATTTGTCGAGTGGGGCTTCGGTAGTTTTCATAAAGTGCGCTGGCATGAGATTCCCTTCTTTCTAACGGTGATCGGAATTGGGGCAAGCATCGCAACCTTGGCGACAAAATATCTCAATGCGCTCCTGCTGGGGGAAAATTACGCCCAAAGCATGGGCTTGAACATCCACCGCGCTCGGTTCATCATCATGACCAGTGCCGCATTGATGGCCGGAGCAGTGGTGGCTTATGCTGGCCCCATCGGCTTTTTGGGCATTGCCGTCCCCCATCTAGCGCGCGGCCTCTTCGGCACCTCAGATCACCGCATCCTCGTGCCAGCATCTATCTGGATAGGTATCATGCTGGCTTTAGCCTGTGGTATCCTTGCTGAAATGCCAAGTAGCAGTCTAAACCTGCCCGTTAACGCCGCCACTTCGCTTGTTGGTGCACCAGTGGCACTTTGGGTATTATTGCGAGCGCGGCGAGGTGGTTGGTTATGAACAAAGCCGTCATCGTTGGCCGTAGCCTCGCTGTCGGTTATCGACAGGGTCGTAGTGAAGCAAAAACCATCTTATCTGCCCTTGATCTTCAACTGCATCAAGGCGAGTTTGCTTGTCTGTTAGGGCCAAATGGGGCCGGGAAATCTACGCTACTGCGTACCCTAGCCGGTACACAACCAGCCTTACACGGTATAGTAACCATCGGTGGTGTCGCATTCGAGCAGCTCGAAAAAAAAGCACTCGCTCAGCGTCTCAGCGTCGTCCTCACTGACCGCCTCCAAGTTGGCAATCTTACTGTATATGAGTTGATCAGCTTGGGACGCTTTCCGTACACCGGTCTGCGTGGACGGCTGACCCATCGCGATCATCAGGCCGTGCGCTGGGCGATTCAAGCGGCCCATCTGGACGATCTAGCACACCAATTGGTGACAGAGCTGAGTGACGGACAACGCCAGCGGGTGATGATCGCCCGTGCCCTAGCACAGGAACCGGAGTTTATGCTCCTGGATGAACCAACCGCCTTTCTCGATTTGCCCACGCGGGTTGAGATTACTGGGCTATTGCGGCGACTAGCACGTCAGACCGGATTAGCCGTGCTCATGTCAACACACGATCTTGATTTAGCCTTACGCACGGCGGACACGCTTTGGCTTATCACCGGTGAAGGACGCTTTATCCATGGTGCGCCAGAGGATCTAGTACTAAATGGGGCGTTTGAGGCCACTTTTGCCAGCACAGAGCTGGACTTTGATCGGGAAGTTGGCGGTTTCCGCTACCGACAAGCTTATGCAGGACAAATTTCGATTGAAGCTGATGGGCTGGCTGGTCACTGGCTACGCCGTGCTTTGGAACGTGTAGGCTATATGGTTGCTCCCTCTTCAACAGATGAACAGACATCAGTCAAGGTCGTCGCACTACCAGATACTGTGAATGGCGATCTTCCTAGTTGGCAAATCGAAGGTGTAGAGGGAATTAATTGTTACAGCGAAATTGGCGCGATTATTGCTCACTTGCGAGAAAATTACCCACTGACCCACAAGTGATAACAACAAGCAAGAAAGGATCAATTGGTGTCATGGAATTGGTGAGCTGATGGTTAGGTGGCCAAGTGGCGTTAAAAATTGCTGGACGACAGGCGCTTACCTCGCTTTCAGGGCACATGTTTTTCTCACTTGACAAGAACATATGTTCTGTGTAAACAATCACCTTATATAGCAATCCTCTGATGATCAGCATCGGAGGCAGAATTCATTCTGCGCCCCCAGCGGTTGCCATAATATTTACAATTTTCATCATTCCGGGGCCAATTGACCGATATTGTTTCCGGAATAAAAAAAACAACATCGATTATCTCCACCAGCAAAAAGCACCTTGATGAAAGTCGATCGCATCTAGGCTTCCCGGCGTGCACCGTCCGGCCAAAGCTGCCCGGGTCGAGGAAGTCAATAGAGGAGAGCGCGAAAAGCCGGAGGTAGCCATTCCCGGTCAGCCGCGCGGCCGAAACATTTCGTATCCGGCTTAACCGTCTTTAAAGTTAAGTTAGAAAGTAGTAAATCCGTTCTTCATAAACTCAATCGGCCGCGACTTGCTCAACCTCTTTGGACCAGCCTTCAATATATTCCAAACTCTGGTGCCTGAAATAAGTGTTATACAGGTCAGCATAATGACCCCCTGCGGTCAGCAGGGCATCATGCGTCCCTTCTTCGATAATCCGGCCGTGATCCATGACAATGATCCGGTCGGCCTGTTTGACCGTCGAGAGACGGTGCGCAATGACGATCGCCGTACGCTCGCTCATGATCACATCCAAACCTTCCTGGATCTGCTCCTCAGTGAAGGGGTCCACGCTGGCCGTTGCTTCATCAAGGATGAAAATGGCCGGATCTTTCAGCACAACGCGGGCCAGGGCTACGAGCTGGCGTTGGCCCATGGAGAGGCTTGAACCACGTTCACCAACATCGGTGTCCAGATTATTGGCTAATACATCTAGCCATTCACCCTGGCTGACCTGCATAGCAGCCTGGCGAACCTCGTCGTCGCCGGCACCAGGATGGCTGTAACGAATATTTTCTCCCACGGTTCCTGAAAACAGAAACGGTTCTTGGGGCACAAGACCGATTTGTAACCGGTATTGGCCCAGATCTAAGCTGCGAATGTCCCGGCCGTCAATTAAGATGCGGCCGTCCTGGAATTCATAAAAGCGCATGATCAGCTTGGCGATGCTGCTTTTGCCGGCACCGGTGTGGCCAACAAGGGCAACTGTTTCCCCCCTTTTAATGTCTAAGCTGAAATCGGACAGCACCACCTCTTTGTCAGTGTAACTGAAACGGACATCTTGGAATTGGATACGACCTTTAAGGTTGGGCACATGCTCATCGGCCGTCTGCATCACTTTAGATTCAGCATCTATTAATGCGAATACACGTTCCGATGCCGACAAACCGTCCTGGAACTGGCTCCAAAAGGAAGCGATATTCATCATCGGCCACCAGTAAAAGCCCACAGCTTGCATATAAAGATACCAGTCGCCGATGGTAACGCCGCTGGCCGGATCGGTCGTGGCCAGCCCGCCATAGAACAGCAAAATCGCTGTGCCCAGCCCTTGAGCAAATCCTAATAAGGGGAAGATAGACATCAGCGTTAAACCACGCTGCAAACCCATGCGATAACCCTGCTTATTGTTATCGTCAAAGGTGTCATATATAGCTTGTTCCTGGCGGAAGCTTTTGGCGATGACAATGCCGCTAATTGATTCCTGAATTTGGGCGTTAATAATCGCTGTGATGCGCCGTGCATTCTGAGTGACACGACGGGCGATTCGCCGGAAGCTTAAGGCCATGATCACCGCTACAGGTGTCATTATGATTAAAAGTATTGTCAGGCGAACATCAATGGCGAACAGCCACATGGTCAAAAAGACAACCAGCAGCGCCTGGCTGATCAAATTCAGTACCAAGTTGACAACTTCGGCAAAATCCTGCGTATCGGAAGTGATACGGCTGACAATTTTCCCAGATGGATGGTCGTCAAAGAAGGATAAATCAAGTCCCACAGTAGCATTGAACGCGTCTTCGCGAAGTTTAAGAACCACATTGCCGGTCACACGGGCGGAAAACCATTGGCGGATGAAATTGAACAACCAGGCGGAAGCGCCCAGGATGCCAATGCCGATGGTCATTAACAATATGACTTGCATGGGCACATCTTCTGTCAATAAGTCGATAGCCTTGCTAATCAAGATAGGCCCGGCGATGGTCGCCGCAGAATTGAGGGTGATCATCACGGCCACCAACAGCATTTGCCATTTGTACGGCCGGAAATAGTCGATGATCCGGTCTAGAAGTTCCCGATCACCATACTGGCGATCATAATCTTCAGTTTCGAGTCCGTCTAGTATAAATCCCATAATTTACTCGTACCGTGCAAAAATTTTGCGATACGCTTCGCTCTTTTCCAGGAGTTCTTCATGGGTTCCCTGGTCCACAATTTCTCCCTGTTTTAAGACGATGATGCGATCCGCCCAACGAATCTGGCTGAGACGATGGGTAATTAAAAAGGTAGTGCGCTGGCTGCTAATTTGGCGCATGGCCCGTTGAATCTGATCTTCGGTCTCGCTGTCAATGGCGCTTGTGCTGTCGTCAAGAATCAAAATGCGCGGATCAGTTAAAAAGGCACGCGCAATGGCAATACGCTGCCTTTGCCCGCCGGATAACATCGTCCCTCGCTCACCTACTTCCGTTTGGTAGCCATCTTTGAAGCCGGAAATAAAATTGCCGGCCTGCGCCTCCATGGCCGCCACTTGAATATCATCCATGGAGGCCTCTGGACTGCCAAATGCGATATTTTCGGCCAGCGTGCGTGAAAATAAGAAGACATCTTGCTCAATGGTTGAGATTTGAGAGCGTAACGATTCAAGGTTCCAATCTTTGACGTCTACATCATCGACCAAAATTCGGCCGTTATTCGCATCAAATATACGATTAATCAACCGGGTCAGGGTGGTTTTCCCCGAACCGGTCTGGCCAACAATCGCCACCGTCTCCCCAGGTTTAGCAGTGAAGTTGATATCTTTGAGGACATCCTGGCCGTTATAACCAAAACTCACATTTTCAAACGTGACATGGCCTTGAATCCGGCCGCTGAATCCGGCTTCGTTTTCATCTAATTCTGTTTCCGTGTTGATCATGTCCAAAATTCGGCCGGCGCTGGCGATGCCCAACTGCACCAGGTTGAACGAAAAAATCGAGATAAAAGTGGGGAATCGCAGCACACCGAGCAGTCCCATATAGGCAACAACCGTGCCGGCAGTAATCTCTCCGTCCCGCCATAAAACGACTGCCCAGAAAAACCCGGCCGCCCAGGCGATGCTGAAGACCAACATGGGTAAATAGCGGGCCTGGATCTCCCCCTGGCGAATGAAATAATCGCGAAATTGCCGGGCATCTTCAGAGAAACTGGCCTCTTCCTGCTTTTCCTGCGCATTGCTTTTCACCACTTGAATGCCGCTGATCGATTCGGCAAGGCCGGCGTTCATGACTCCGAACTGCTCGCGCATGGCTGCACTAACCGGGTTGAGCTGTCTGGAATAATCCCAAATCGTGATAAAAAAGCCTATCAGGAAAAGGATTGGCACCAGGAGTAAACGGGTGTCCAACAGTCCAATTAATACAACGGGCACGATGATGCCCATGAAGGAATCGACGATCAACATTAGGCCAGGGCTGAACATGATATTCAATGTGCGTACGTCATTGGTCGCCCGGGCCATAATGTCGCCAATTCGCTGCCGGCCGTGGAAGGTTTGACTTTTACCCAACAGATCTGTGTACAACTCATCGCGAGAATCCCTCTCAAATCGCTGGGCTAAAAATTCAGTGCTGTAATTGCGGAGGAGGCCGAAGAGACCTTGAGCTGAAGCCGCTACAAAGACGCCGACCGCCAGCCAGAAAAGCCCGCTCATCTCCCAATCCGGCACATTGATTAAGTCGAATGCCTGACCGATAAAAATTTGAATTTGGCTGTAAGCGTAATTATTGAGAATGGCCGTGACGATGATGCCTATAGGCAGCAGCGGATAACGCATGGTGTGCGAGAGAATCCAGCGTACGGGAGAAGTGCGATTGTAGTCGTAGGCGTTTTCAAGCCGAAATTCTTTTTTGCTCAATTCGATCACCTTCTAGCAGAATGTGCATTATACTACGTTGTAAGGTAAAAGAAACCGGTTAAAAACAATTCTTAGGAACGCTTCCTGGCAACATTAATGTTATAACCGTAGGCGTTAAAATAGTCAGCAAACGAATTATCTGGAGCAACTATGTTATCGAATCAAGCAAAGCGAATCGCTGTCATCGACCTTGGATCCAATACGGCGCGATTGGTCGTATTGAGCACAATATTAGGCTACGCTTACAACCTGGATGATGAGATTCGGGAAGTCGTGCGTCTGCGTGAAGGATTGAATGAGGACGGTCTCAGCGAAGCTGCTATAGGCAGAGCTTTATTTACCCTGCGCCTGTTTAAACGCTTTTGTGATGGAGCAGGCGTGAGCAAAATCATCGCCACCGCCACCAGTGCCGTTCGTGAAGCCAGCAACGGCCCCGCCTTTGTCGAGCAAGTCGAACGGGAAATTGGCCTTTCATTACAAATTCTAGATGGCAATAAGGAAGCCTATTATGGCGTGCTCGGTGCGCTTAATGAGGTACCCTTAAACAATGGCTTTGTTGTTGATATTGGTGGGGGCAGCGCCCAAATATCTGAAGTGCGCAACCGTCGATTTGAGCGTGGTACAGCTTTGCCGTTAGGTGCTCTGGCCCTGACTGAGCGATTTGTCCATAGTGACCCGGTAGATGATCACGACTTCAAAGCGACGATAGGCGAAATTAACCGCCAGCTAAATAAGGTCGAGTGGTTGACGGAACAGGATTCCGGTGCGAATTTGCAACTTGTAGGTTTGGGAGGAACCATTCGGAATTTGGCCCGGATGGGAGCCAAACGAGAGGAATATCCCTTAAACACGCTTCATGGATATGTGTTAAGCAGCCAATCTCTGGCAGAAAGCATCAGGCAGCTTAAAGAAAAACGATTGGTCAAACGGCGTAAAATATCTGGACTTAACAGCGACCGGGCGGACATTATTTTGCCCGGTGCTCTTGTGATTAAAACCATTATGGAGAGATTAGGGATGGAGCAACTGACCGTGTCTGTTAATGGCTTACGCGAGGGGCTGTTTTTTGAACGGTTCTGGCATCATCTCTCCTATCCGGTCGTGGCTAATATCCGTCGCTTCAGCGTGCTGAATATGGCCCGTGTATATAGTTATGAGAAAGCGCATGCCAGCCATGTGCGCTACCTGGCCGGCCGGCTCTTTGAACAGCTCACACCTCTGCATGGATACGGCCGAAGGCAGTTGGAAATTTTAGAGGCAGCTGCGCTCTTGCATGATTTAGGGACCATCATTGATTACTATGCTCACCATAAACATTCCCAGATGCTGATTGTCAACCGTGGCCTGGCCGGCTTCACACCCCGGGAACAGGCTTTAATTGCCTTGCTCACCCGCTATCATCGCAAAGGTAAACCTCGAATTGTCGGTTTTGAAAATCTGCTGACCGAGGATGATGAACTACTGCTCACCCGTTTAGCGGCCATGCTGCGCCTGTCCGAGTTTTTAGAGCGCGGCCGTAATGCCAATGTGGATGATGTAGCGGCGTTTTGGGATGACCAGGAATTGCGCCTGACAGTTATGGCTGATGAGTATCCGGCGGTCGAACTGTGGGAAACAGAAAAGAACGCCGCTTCATTGATGGAAACTGCGTTCCAGCGCCGGCTTGTGCTGGAAAGCACGGCCGCGCCGGCTTCATGGATGCCCCCTATGCACGGGTAAAAAAGAGCCTCTTATCATGACAAGATTGAAATAGAAAAGAGGCCGGCTTTCAAAAAGCCGGCCCTTTTTATAAACAGTATTGGTTGAGTTTATAGCAGCTTGCTCATGAGTTTATCTAATGCTTCCCTGGGAGGCCGGAGCATTTCATCCGGCAGGTGCGCCAGCGGTGTATCTGGCAGATCGGCCGCTTCGGCTAATGATTCACGCGTGGGATCGAAATAAATGAGACCAGTGATGAACTCGGCCGTATCTTCTGTTTCTTGCAGTAAGCGCAGCGCTTCCATTTTGTTCGTGGGATCGTAGGTTTCGTCAAGTGTTTTTAAGATAATATGTGAGCCATCATGCAATTTGATATCACGAACATCGCCGGGTTCCTGGGGAGGATTGATCTCGATTTCTTCCGCCGGCGGGACCCAGCCAAAATCATGTAGAGGGGCTTCATGTTCACGACCGTATCCATAACTCTTAGATGAAGTATCCTCGTTGTTGAAAGCTACGCAAGGGCTGATGATGTCCAAAACAGCCATGCCGCGATGGCTCAAGGCGGCTTTTAACAGTTCACGAACCTGGTTCGCATCCCCGGAAAAGGAGCGGGCGACAAAGCCGGCTCCAGCCATGATCGCTTCCATACAAATGTCGATGGGCGGCAGCTCATTCTGGCCGGCATACTTCAAGAATGCGCCTTCATCGGCCGTTGCCGAGAATTGACCCTTGGTTAAACCGTAAACACCGTTGTTCTCAATGATGTAGACCATGCGCACATTTCTGCGTAGGGCATGCTTGAATTGGCCGAAGCCAATGCTCGCCGTGTCACCATCCCCACTCACACCGATAGCTTTTAAGGTGTGGTTGGCCATCAGCGCGCCAGTGCTGACTGACGGCATACGGCCGTGCAGCGAATTAAAACCGTGAGACCTTCCTAAGAAGTAAGTGGGCGACTTACTCGAACAGCCAATACCACTCATCTTGATTAATTCGTGAGGCTTAATGTTGAGCTCAAAAGCTACCTGAACGATCTGGTTGGCGATTGAATTATGACCGCATCCCTTACAAAGGGTGGTTGGCCTCCCTTTGTAATCGTTTTTAGTGAGATTAATAAGATTTACTCTTGGCGCACGTGCTCTCGTACCCATCTTAAAATTGCTCCTTTTGTTCCAGGGCATTAACCACCCAACCCGGTGTTAATGGTAAACCGTCCATATAAGCTAGCGAGGTCATCTTTGTAGCCATTTCAGGCATTTCATTGATTAAAATCGAATACATTTGGCCATCCCGGTTCAGTTCAATGACATAGACCCGGTCGTATTGGGCAACGAAATCTTTCACTTCTTCTTTGATGGGGAGGGCGCGTATTCTGAGGAAGCTGGTTTTTACACCCCTGGCTTCTAAACGATCTCGCGCTTCATCAATGGCATAGCGCGTCGTTCCAAAGGCAATAATCCCAAATTCCGCACCCGGTCTTTCGTCAATGGCCGGGCCGGGAACCAGGTTCCGCGCCGTTTCAAATTTACGCATGAGGCGATCCATATTTTCTACCCATACGTCCGACCTTTCGCTGTAAAGCGCCTGCTCATCGTGGCCGGTTCCACGCAGGAAATAAGCCGATTGTGGATGCTCGTTTCCAGGTAATGTGCGGTATGTGATGCCATCACCATCAAGATCTTTATAGCGAGCAAACCCATTTTCTTTGACTTCCTCAGCGGTCAACACTTTTCCTCTGTTAATCGGTGTTTCCGGGTATTTAAAAGGCTCGGCCATCCAGTTGTTCATACCTAAATCGAGATCGCTGAGGACGAAAATTGGCGTCTGCAGTTGATCGGCCAGGTCGAAGGACATGAACCCGAAATCAAAACATTCGTTAACCGATGAGGGAAAAAGAACGACGTTTTTTGTGTCCCCGTGACCCAGGGTATAAGTGAAAAGGACATCCCCCTGTCCGGTTCGGGTGGGCAAGCCAGTGCTCGGACCGACCCGCTGAATATCCCAAATCACACCTGGAATTTCGGCGAAGTAGCCCAGACCGGCGAATTCGGCCATAAGCGAAATGCCGGGACCTGAGGTTGCGGTCATGGCTCTTGCCCCAGCCCAGCCTGCTCCCAGAACCATGCCGATAGCGGCCAGTTCATCTTCAGCCTGGATCACCGTGTAAGTTTTCCGTTCCGTTTCCGGATCCACGCGCAGGCCTGGTAAATTACTGTTGAGGGCATCAATTAAGCTGGTAGAGGGGGTGATTGGATACCATGAGGCGAGTGTTACACCACCAAAGATTGAACCTAGGGCAGCGGCTTCATTGCCGGTTAGCATCACCAATCCGGATGTTTCATTCATGGGGGCTACGCGATAGGGGTCGGCCTTTGTCCAGTTTTCGCTGGCCCACTCGAATGCGGTGCGAACCATATTCATATTGGTCTCAACCAGCTTGCGACGCCCTTTAAAGTGAAAATCTAAAGCCCCGTCGATTTCCTCTAACGGTATGCCCAGCAAGTAAGCCAGGGCGCCAACATAAACCATATTGGCGATGTAGTTCCGCAGCTTGCCTTTCATTCCGGCTTTGGCGACAAAAATGTTGACCGGAATTCCATAATAGATAATATCATCCCTTTCCGGCATGGACCGCCAGTCATCGTTATAAATACACACCCCGCCTGGTGGTAGATCGGCAATATCATCGTGCACAGTAACCTGGTTGAAGGCCACAAGAATCTCTGAGGTATCACGACGGCCGACATAGCCTTGATAGCTCACCCGGATTTGGTACCAGGTGGGAAGCCCCTGGATGTTCGAGGGGAAGATGTTTTTCCCATTAACCGGGATTCCCATCTTAAACAGCGAGCGTAAGATCGCTAAATTTGCAGTCTGGCTGCCGGTACCGTTTTCAGTGGCCACAACAAGTGAAAAGTCATTTATCATAGGCTTCTTTTCTTTGGCTGAAGCTGCATCGGCAGCAGCGTTGACATTTCCCATTATAAAATCTCTCCTTTGCCTGCAAGGGTTGGCTGAAATTGTTTGAGCGACTTCAGCAGTGAAAAATGCTGGACCAGCAACTGCCGGCCCAGTGAAAAATCATGATTGTCAATTGCCGCAGTTATCCTTTCATGATAGGTCCAAACTTCAATCCAATAGGAATATGTGGCAAAGCGGGTTAATTCGCTTGCTTTGTAGACTTCCCAGTAGGAAAGTAAAAAGCCTTGAACGAAAGGGTTTTGCAAGCGGCTGAAAATTGTAAGGTGAAAATCGCGGTGCTCCCCATTGGGAATATGAATTGGCTCACCTCTGAGTTTACCCCAAGCCTTGGCTACCAAATCTTGCAGCTTATTGATGTCCTGGTCGGTCAAAAGGGCAACGGCTTCATCCCAGAAACCAGCTTCTATGACCTGGCGCAACCGGCTGTAGGATTCAAAATCAGCTTCACCTGTTGCCAGGGCGAAGAGCGCATCATTTGTCAATACCTGGGAGAAATCAAATGATTCCCTCTGGATGCCTAAGCGGGGCCTTACGGACACCAGGCCCATGCTGCGCGCGACTTCTAATTCTTCCCGTAGTTTGCCAACGCTAAGGCCAAGTTCCTGGCTGATCTGACTTAAAGCCGGCAAGCGGTCGCCAGGGGTGATCTCGTTATCAATCAGGTATTGTAGAAAAGCAGAATTTAACTGCATTAATTTCAATCATCCAATAAATCAAATTAATCAAATCAATAAGAAGATTCTAGCACACGCGAAGACCGGGAGCAATGCGTCTCACGAATCATTATGCAAAACAAAACTCCCGCCTTCTTGGAGGCGGGAGAACAAAGTTGGGTCTAAAATGTTGAAAGTGGGGGGTAAATATTGTGTTATCTAAAATTTGACAACTTTTATTATATGGTTTTCGCCCATATATCAAGTGAAAAGTTGTCAGATTTCTTTGTACAGTATGGGATCTAAATAATACCCAGTTTTCGGCCCCCTTGGATGATCACATCTGCGCAGTAATCCAGGTCTTCAATAGTATGGGCGGCCGTTACACAGGCGCGTAGACGGGCTAAACCTTCGGGTACAACGGGTGAAACGACTGCCTGCACAAAAATACCGTTATCCTGGCAATATTTGGCCAGCGCAGCCGCTGCCGGCGTGGAGTTACAGACAACGGGCACAATCGCCGTTTCCGTGAAGAGAAGGTCGAAGCCGGCATCGCGGAGACGGTCGGCAAAACGATGATAATTGGTTTGTATTTTTTCAACTCGCCACGGCTCTTCCTCAATGACATCAAAGGAGGCCATGGCAGCCCCGGCCGACGCAGGAGGAATGGCTGCGGAAAAGATAAAGGCGCGCGCCTCATGCTTTAAAAAAGTGATCAATTCCGCACTGCCGGCGACATAGCCGCCGGCGCTGGGGATGGTTTTGCTCAATGTGCCCATCTTAATATCGACGGTATCCGGGGGCAAATCGAAATGCTCTTCGATGCCGTGTCCGGTTTCGCCGATAACGCCGATGGAGTGTGCTTCATCGATCATCAAATAAGCGTCGTACTTTTGACACAGCCGTGCCATTTCCGGCAAATTAATAATATCCCCGTCCATGCTGAATACGGCGTCGGCGACTACTAGTTTTCGGCCGTGAGGATTGGCCTCTTGCAGCCGTCTTTCCAGGTGGTCCACATCATTGTGGCGGAAGCGTACAAACTTGGCCATAGCCAGCAGGCAGCCGTCCACGATGCTGGCATGGTTCAGCTTGTCGCAGATCACGGTATCCCCTTTGCGCAGCAGGCTGGAAATGGTCGCTAGATTGGTGGCATAGCCACTGGACATGGTGACCGCGGCTTCAGCCTCTTTAAATTCAGCGATACGGGCTTCCAACTCGTTATGCAGCTTGAGCGATCCGGCAAGTAGCCGCACGCCGTAAGTGCCTGTACCATATTGCTCAATGGCGGCCTGGGCCGCGGCATTGATTTTTGGGTGACCGATCAGGCCCAGATATGAGTAACCTCCGAGCATGATCATTTCTCCATGGCCGGTGACAATGACCCGGCCGTTCGGCAAAAGCTCTTCGGTTGCCTCAAGATAAAAGTACTGCCCCTTCTCTTTGTATTCCTGGACCGGTAGTAACATTTCCGGCGTCAATGGGGGTCGTTCTATGGTAATTTCAGCTGCCATCTAATTCTCCTCACGGTCTCATCCGCAGATGATTAGCTGTGCATGAATTATTGCACATTAATAGGTAATTCTATCGGCTTTCCCTTTTCAATTCAATTTAATTAATAGAAGTTTTTCGTTGCTCTTCTTGTTTTTGAGCGGATGCTTCTTAACGAGACCTTCACACTCATTTTACGGCCCTAATACGGACGATATCAAGCCCTTAACCTATGCTACAGGTATTCTCACCAATTATCACCGAAGCGTGATCATAGCCGTAAATGGGGAAGAATGGAAAAAGCCCTTACACAACAGAAAAAAACGGGTAGTTTCAGCGAATCGGAGGACAATCGCCTGACCCAGTTAGGCCGTGCTTTAGCGCACACACAACGGCTGGCCGGCATCGGTTCGCTCTCGGCCAGCACCGCCCATGAGTTGACCAACCCACTGAATATTATCATCTCTTCGTGCAGCAACTTAAACTACGAATTGCAAGAAGAAAGCCAGGATTTAGAGTTGCTTCAATACTATGTGGCTTTGATTGAACGCAGCGCTTTCCGGATCACCCAAATTGTGCAGGTTTTGCAGGATTATGCGCGCGTTGACGAGCCGCAGATGGTTGTAACCCATATCGAAATGATCGTTCGCGATTCATTAGCCCTGGTCAAGAAGCAATTTGAAGAAGAAACCAACATCAAAATTATCGTCGATATTGCCGATGATTTGGGCACCGTCGTATGCGATCATAATCGCATTACCCAGGTGCTGATTAACCTCCTGGCTAATGCCCGCGATGCAATGGCTCCGGAAGGTGGCAATATCCGCATCCGTTTTTGGCCTGTGCATCGCCAGCCTGTTGATGCTCAACCCGGCAAAAAAGGGAGTTCAAGCCAATTTGCTTTTTCGGTAAAGGATAGCGGCCATGGAATACCGGCCGAAATCAAGGATGAGATTTTTCGGCCGTTTTTTTCAACAAGATCCAATGGCCATGGTGTGGGATTGGGGTTGTTTGTGGCCAAGGGTATCGTCGACCAACATAACGGCCGCATTTATGCCACGAATAATCATACACCAGAACAAGGTGCCACGTTTACGGTTGTTCTGCCGCTGCGACCTTCCTCTTTTTAATCGGCTTGTTTTGGGCGACTAACTGTAGAAAGTATTGGTGAAAGCGGGTGTCACCGGTTAGTTCAGGATGGAAGGCGGTGACGAGCCAATGATTTTCCTGGGCGGCGACAGCCGTGCCGTTCTCCAGTTGGGCAATTACCTGTGCATTACCACGGACACCCTTCAACCGGGGGGCGCGGATGAAAACCGCCGGAAAGGGCCGGCCTGCGCCATTTTCAAAGACATTGACATCTAAATCTGCTTCAAAGCTGTCGATCTGACGGCCGAACGCATTTCGTTCAACTTCAATATCCATCAAACCTAAAAGAGGCTGGTCACGGCCGATATCCTTGGCCATGAAGATCATCCCCGCACAGGTGCCCCAAACCGCTTTTTTAGTGGCAAAATCGCGCAGAGGCACCATCAGGCTGTATATTTCAGCCAGCTTGCCAATGGTTGTACTTTCGCCACCGGGGATAATTAAGCCGTCCAGATCAACAAGATCTTTCGGCAGACGCACTTCAACGGCCTCGACCTCCAACCCTTGCAGGATTTTGATATGCTCAATAAACGCGCCCTGTAAAGCTAAAACGCCGATTTTCATATGGTTATATTGAAATCTATATGGGGACGTACATCCACATATAGATTTCTGCCTTGTTTTACCAACCCCGCGTCGCCAACTGCTCGCTTTCCGGCAAGCTGCCGGCATTAATGCCGACCATCGGTTCGCCCAGGTTTTCGCTGACGCTGGCCAGGATTTCCGGGTTTTGATAATGGGTTGTCGCTTCGACTATCGCCCGTGCGCGGCTGGCCGGGTCACCGCTCTTGAAGATGCCGGAGCCGACGAAAACACCGTCAACACCAATCTGCATCATCAACGCGGCGTCGGCCGGTGTGGCAATGCCACCGGCAGCAAAGTTGACGACGGGCAGACGTCCCAGTTCCTTGGTTTCTTTGACCAGACTGTAAGGTGCGCCGATGTTCTTGGCAAAGGTCATCAGCTCATCATCGGGCATCAACTGCAAGCTACGAATAGCGCCCAGGACGGTGCGCGCATGGCGAACAGCTTCGACGACATCACCGGTTCCTGCTTCACCTTTAGTACGAATCATGGCCGCACCTTCGCCAATGCGACGCAGCGCTTCGCCCAAATTGCGGCAGCCACAGACGAAAGGTACTTTGAAATCATGTTTGTTGATATGGTGCTCTTCATCGGCCGGGGTCAATACCTCGCTCTCATCCACGTAGTCGACGCCGATGGCCTCTAAGATCTGCGCTTCCACAAAATGGCCGATGCGTGCCTTGGCCATGACCGGGATGGAGACAGCCTCAATGATTTCTTTGATCATGCCCGGATCCGACATGCGGGCCACGCCGCCCTGCACACGAATGTCAGCCGGAACGCGCTCCAGGGCCATGACAGCCACAGCGCCCGCTTCTTCAGCGATCTTCGCCTGATCGGGCGTGACGACGTCCATGATCACGCCCCCCTTCAACATTTGGGCTAAGCCCGCCTTCACACGAAAACTCCCTGCTCCTTCTTGTCCGTTGTTACGGCCGTTTGAACTCATAATGTCACCTCATTTGATCGATTTACACCTTTCCATTTTATGCCTGCCGAGGCACGATTTCAAGAAAAGCGGTCCTATCAATATGCGATAAATTTTTATTATTATGATCCGCTTATGTGTAACCGGTGCCGGGTTTTTCAACCATCCCTGGTACCGAATCAGTTAGGGGCACTTTTGTAAGACGAGGAAATGGGAAAGGCCCAGGATGGAGAGCGGGGTGCTTTCAGCGGCGTAAAGAATGTTCTTGAGTACACGGCCGAACTGAGGCCAGCGATATTCAATATTGTCATAACCGCCGAAAATGCGTTCGTGATGCACCACGTATACGGGCAGCGGTGCAAAAAGGTGAAGTAAATCCCGCTTTGTATAAGCGCGCACATGGTGCGCCAGGCGATTGCGCAGAGGGTCGGGCAGATAGTTCACGAAGGGGATGTTGCCGAATTTATAGTGGCCGCGCCAGAAGATGCCATGTTGTTCGACGGGATACCAGCGGTTGGGGCAAAAAATGAGGATCTTTCCGCCAGGCCGGGTCACCCGCACCATTTCCGCGGCGTAATGGGCATCATCCCCAACATGTTCGATCACCTCATTGCTGAAGACGAAATCGAAGCTGGTATCGGCGAAGGGCAGCCGCTCACCCACTCCCTGGGCAATGCCCTGGGATGCGTCAAGCGCATCCACCGCGCGATCGAGTTCCAGTTCCAGGCCGAAGCGCTGCTTGCTGAAGGGGGCCATGGCGTTAAGGTATGCGCCCAGCCCACAGCCGTTGTCCAGGATTCGGCCGTTTAAATCGGCCCATTGGCGTATCTTGTCCAGGCGCCGCTGCTGGCCGGAGCGCCAGACATAGCTCGGTTCACCCCTTAAGGCCGCCTTTTCTGAATGGGTACCGGGCATGATCAGCCGCCGGTCATCTCATCATATTTGCGACGTACTTCCTGGATGTCTTTCCACGTCAGGGCCTTAGGACCGTCCGGTTTGCGCGATGGGTTGCGCAGTAGATAGGCCGGGTGAAAAATGGGTATGGTTGGACGGCCGTAATAATCAAACCATTGGCCGCGCAGTTTGGTGATGCCTGTCTTATCCAGCAGGGATTGGGTGGCTACATTGCCGCTGAGCAGCATGATCATGGGATCGACAAGGCGGATAATCTCCAGGATGTAGGGCTTGTAAAATTCAATTTCGCTGTTGGTTGGTTTGCGGAATGATTTGCCTCCTTCGCCCGGTGGCATGCGAAAGACGGCGTTGGTGATGAAGACGTCTTCTTCAGGATCGAAGTTAACCGATTCTAAGATCTTGTCAAGAAGCTGCCCGGAACGGCCGACAAACGGCTTGCCCTGCCGGTCCTCTTCCGCGCCCGGCGCTTCACCGATGATCATTAGCCTGGCTTCCGGGTTGCCGCGGTAAATGACCATATTGGTCCCCTCCGGAAATAGGGGATCATCTTCCATATTCATCATTGTTTCTACCAATTCATCCAGGGAGTTGAACTGCTGGGGTCTTTCTTCAAATAAGCCGAATTGCATGTGCATCCTCTCCTTGAAAAGCGCCTTCTTTGTTGGAAGTATAGGCGCTCATTTCACTAGATTTGACTTTTTCTTGATTGTATCGCAAAAAAGGTTGGCGAAAAAAATTTCATAGAGTACGTAAAGAAGGGCACTGAGAAACAAAATTAAAATCTCCGTGAGCCTCCGTGCAATCCCTCAGTGCATCTTTGTGAAAATAGATAAAAGGATCACAAATGGCCTGGATTAAAGTGATACAAGAGGATGAGGCGCAGGGTAAGCTAAAAGCGGTGTACGAGAAGCTGGTTGAGCCTTGGGGCGGCGTGGACAATATTATGAAAATCCACAGCTTGAATGTCCCATCCTTGAAGGCTCACTATGAACTGTATAAGACGGTCATGCACCGCCGGACTTCGGAGTTGACGCGCATACAACGGGAGATGATCGCCGTCGTGGTCTCGGCCGAAAATCAATGTCATTATTGAATGGTCCATCACGGAGCGGGTCTCCGTCGGTTGACCGGGGATGGGGAACTGGTCGAGCAGTTGGCGCAGGATTGGCAAAAAGCGCCGCTCAGCATGGCCGATCGGGCGATGCTGGAATATGCAGTGAAGTTGACGGTTCGGCCTTGGGCGATGGATGAGGGGGATGTGATTGCCCTGCGTTCGGCCGGTTTTAGCGATGCTGCCATTTTGGACATCAATCAAGTCACGGGCTATTATGCCTATGTCAACCGTCTGGCTGATGGATTGGGAGTGACGCTAGAAGAGTTTTGGGGTGAATGATATTTGTTACAATGCAAATATCAATGGGGTCTATGCATTAACTCCAACTAAAGGGTAAAGCTCTTTACTTGTGCATTCACAGCTAAAAAGCTAATTTACCCACTTATGCGTTTAGCGAGAATTCTGTTTTGGCCGGCTGTCATTATTGGCTCGCTCCTTCTATCTGCTTGTTCTCAACAGCCTGAAGTAGAAGCTGCCGCCACGGCTGTGATAGCGATAGCAGATGCACCATCACCGACCGAACTTGCACTTCCAACAGCGACTCCCTTCCCAACGATACTTCCACCTTCTCCTGAATCGCAGAGCGAGATTGAGCCAGCGGAGAAAAACCACGATCTACGCTATCTACAGGCGGCCGTCACAGAAACCCTCTCCGACTTCACTGGCATCAGCAGCTATGTCATTGTCGATTTAGAATCAGGGGAGCGTATCGCCCACAACGAAGATGTGGCGATTGCCGGGATGAGCCTCGTTAAGGTGCCGATTCTGGTTAATATCTACAGTGTTCTGGACAGCCCGCCCAATGTGGAACAGACAAAGCTGATCACGGAGACGACGGCGCTGTCCAGTAACTTCGCGGCCAATTTGCTCTTGCAGGAGATCGCCGGCCGGCCGGATTCGTATGCCGGGGCGGATATTGTCACCCAGTCTATGCGTGATTTAGGGCAGTTCAACACCTTCATCGCCGTGCCCATCGACGCCGACCCCAAGCCGGATCGCTTGAATACGGTGCTCACCCCGGCCAACAGCCGCACTGATATTACTACCCACGCCGATCCCTTTCGGCAGACAACAACCGGTGACCTGGCTGGACTATTGGAGATGATCTATACGTGTGCCCAGGGAAATAAAGGTCCGCTAAGCGAGTTGTATGATGATAAACTGACGCCTGAAGAGTGCCGGGAGATGCTGGAAATGATGCAGCTTAATGAACTGGCACGCCTGCTGGAGAACGGCCTGCCCGAAGATGTGCCCTTCTCACACAAGGTGGGTTGGATCGATGATACGCACGGAGATGGCGGCATCGTCTTTTCACCAGGGGGTGATTACATTATCGTTATGGCTCTGTACGGCGAAGAGTGGCTGGAGTGGGATGACAGCGCCCCGCTATTCGAGAGGGTTTCACGCCAGGCGTATGCCCATTTTAATGATCCGACGGTTTATGATGGGGTTACTTTGCTCCCCGAACCGACGCCCCTGCCAATGACGCCGACGCCGGATTTGCCGCACGCCATCGTCAGTGGCACACAAGGCATTGGCCTGACGGTGCGCCAGACGCCGGGCGGCGCAGAACTGGCCATCCTGCCCGAAGGGTCGGTGCTGACTCTCTTGGAAGATGCGCCTATCGACCAGGGCGGTTTCTTGTGGCAGCGGGTACGCACGCCGGATGGAGATGTGGGCTGGGCGGCCGATGCTTATTTCACACTGTGGGAGGAGTAGGGATTGAGTAATTTGGGTCACTTTTTACTGATTGTTGGGCTGTGTCTGGTGTTAGTGATCAGTGGGCAGTCGGCAGTGGCGCAGACGGAGCAGGAGAAGCCACAGGAAGAGTGGCGTTTTGGAGTGGTTGAGGCGTATACTGCGCCCAATTCTGCCCGCGAGTTGGGCATCGCCTGGACGCGGGTGCGTTTTCATTGGGGAGAACTACAAGCCGGCGGACCGGACACCTGGACGCCAGAGGTCAGCGACGAGCAGATTGAGGCACAATTAGCCGAGGGGAGGCTGGTTGTAGGGTTATTGATCGGCATTCCCGAATGGGCCAGGGATGAAGATAGGTTGCCGATGGGCTTGTGGCTGGAGCATGATGACTCTGAAAACAGTTGGGGAGCCTTCGTCAGCCAGGTGGTAGAGCAGTATGCCGGGCGCATCGATCATTGGGTGATCTGGAACGAGCCGGATATTGAAGCGACGGCCATCGCCCACACCTGGGATGGTACAGTGGATGATTTTTACCAGTTGCAGCGTGTGGCTTACCTGGCAGCTAAAGAAGCCAATCCTGAAGCAGCCGTCCACTTAGCCGCCTTTACCTATTGGGCTGACTTCAACGCGGGACGGGAGCAGTATATGGCGCGTTTGCTTGATCGTATTTTGCAAGATCCGCAAGCAGCCGAAAATGGCTACTACTTTGATGTGGCCACGGCCCATCTCTACTTTCAGCCGGATCAGGTTTATAAATTGCTGCTGCTTTTCCGGGAAATTATGGACCAGCGGGGGATCAATAAACCAATTTGGCTCATGGAGACCAATGCCCCACCGCACGATGATCCGACCTGGCCCGTGGCTGAGCATACATTGTCGGTGATGCAGGATGAGCAGGCCGCTTTTATGCCCCAGGCGCTTGTCTCTGCCCTGGCTGCGGGTGCGGAGCGCATCGCTGTGTATAAGATGATGGACACGCCAGATGACCGCGTGGCTAACCCGGAGCCGTTTGGTTTGCTGCGTATGGACGGCAGCCGGCGTCCCGCTTTTCGAGCGCTGCAAGTGGCAATCGAGCAGATGACGGGCGTGCGACAGGTGACCCGTGAGCGTTGGGATGCCGTCGGCCAGTTTCGCCTGGAGCAGGAAGACCGGGTGACGACTGTGCTTTTTGCCCGGTTGGCCGATCCCCAGCAGGTGGAAGTTGAAGCTACTGCCAATTGGGCGAGGCTGGTTGATCTGCGGGGATCGGAAGAGTGGATTGAAGCGCAGGACGGCCGTTACATCATCGCTTTGCCTCCGGCTTTGTGCATCCAGACCATCGGGGATTACTGCATGATTGGCGGCTCTACATTTTACCTGATTCAATCCCTGGATGGGGGGCTGCCTCCCGAAGGAATTGCCCCGGCGTTGCCTCCACCCACGATAACGCCAACACTACTTGTCACGGCCACGATGGCACCATCAGCAACACCCACAGCATCATCCACACCCAGGCCATCGCCATCTATTGCGCCATCGGCAACAGCTACCCTGCTCCCGCCTTCACCCACAGCACCAACTGCCATAGTGGCTGAAAGTGTAGAGGAAGCACCTCCCACAAGGCAGGCGCCTGGAAACAATCCCGTGCGCACACAAAATGGAGGGGCTGGCTGGCTTACTATACTCTCAGGGGTTGCCTTCGTTACTGTTATAGGATTGATTGTCTGGAGACTGTTTCAAACACGGGAGGGGTGAAACGCTTAACCCCAATCAATCAGGACGCGGCTCAATGAGCAAGTGTATCGCTGTGCGCTCTTGATCGCCTATCGTGACCTCGACAAATGATGGCGTACATACGATTTCGATACCATCTTCCTCCAGGTACCTTCTGGCAATCACGATGGCTTTAATGGCTTGATTGACAGCCCCAGCCCCAATGGCTTGCACTTCTGCCATTGCATTATCACGCATGACGCCGGCGACTGCTCCGGCGACGGCAGCGGTTCGTGAACGGGCGGAGACCTTAATGACGGTCATGAAATTTCTCCCGACTAAAAATGTTACTCTATCCTGGCTCCCCTCCGATAAATGACAACAAACGGTTTATATAGTTTACTTGAGATTTAATAGATAGCAAGATATAGAGGCGCTAAGCTAGCCCGGTGAGTTTCTTTATCTTTGGCGTATAATTGCCGCCTATGGCGGATTCAGAGGCTTCCTCAGAAAAAGCGAGCGACAATCAGGCGACACGCAACCGCAGCATCATACTGCATGCCGCCGGTCTGGTCGGTGTGGCCATGCTGCTCAGCCGCCTGGTCGGACTGGTGCGCGAGATGGTGACCCGCTCCTCTTTAGGTGTGCTGACCGTGGAGGCGACGGCTTATGAAATTGCCAAGGCGGTTCCGGAAACGATCTTTTTGATCATCGCCGGCGGGGCTATTGGATCTGCTTTCATTCCCACCTTCGCTGCTTTTTTCACGCGTGATGATGAGCCAGGAGGTTGGCGGTTATTTTCAGCGGTGATCAACTTGATCACGGTAGCTATCACCATAGTCTCATTGGCGGCGATGTTTTTTGCTCCACAAATTGTTTCCTTCTTTTACAATGATGCCATTGTCAGCCAGCCGGAATTGCTGGAGCAAACCGTGCCCCTGATGCGTGTCATGTTAATTTCCCCCATCATATTTGGGGCAAGCGGGGTCATTATGGGGGCTTTAAACGCGCGGCAGCATTTTCTGCTGCCTGCCCTGGCGCCGACTATTTATAACCTGGGCATCATCGCCGGGGCCTTATTCATAGGGCCTATGACCGGCACGGCAATGGGATTGGCAATCGGGACGGTGGTTGGTGCGGCGGGTCATTTATTGATCCAGATTCCCGGCTTGCTGCGCAAACAAGCCCATTATTCTCCGATTCTCACGCTGCGCGATCCCGGTGTGGTCAAGGTCTTGTGGTTAATGGCCCCCCGTGTGTTGGGCCAATCATTCAGCGAATTGAATAAATTGATTATCCTTTTTCTGACCGGATCGATGATGATAGGAACTTTGCCGGCCTTCAATGCCGCTTTCCGTTTGATTATTTTGCCGCAGGGGGTCTTAGGCCAGGCGGTGGGCATCGCTGCCTTTCCGACGCTTTCCACCCTGGCAGCGGAGAAAAAATATGGCGAAATGCGGCGCATTATCTCCGGTTCTCTGCGCTTGCTATTGTTTTTAGGAATGCCGGTGACGGCCGTACTGATGCTGCTGCGCGTCCCGATCGTCACCATTTTGTATGAGCGGGGCATGTTCGGGGCTGGTTCGACTGATCTTGTAGCCAGTGCTCTTCTGTTGATGTCCCTGGGGTTGGTAGCCCTTTTACTGCTAGAGGTGATCGCGCGCAGCTTTTATGCTTTAAGTGACACATTGACGCCCGTCCTAGCCGGTGGAGTGCAGGTCTTGTTGATGCTGGCCTTGACCTTATGGTTGCGCGATGTAGTGTTTGCACAGCGCGGTTGGTCACCCTTAGGCGCTTTGGCTCTTGGTTTTAGTCTCTCTAATTACGGCGAGGTGCTGGCGCTGCTCTGGCTGCTGCGACGAAAAATGGGCGGTTTAGATGGTTCGGCCTTGTTGGACAGCTTCTGGCGTATCAGTCTGGCAACCGGCTTAATGGTTGGCAGTATGTGGCTTAGCTTATCTCGCCTAAACGAAGAGGCAGTTTGGCTGCAACTTATTGTGGGGTTGGGAATCGGGACGGTTGTTTATCTTTTGGCAAGCGCCGTTCTGCGCGTCAAAGAACTACAGCAGCTTGTACACACCGCCCGGCGGCGGCTGGGCAGATAAAACAAAAACCGGCCTGTGGGCCGGATATCGCTGTTGTTAATTCAGGGTTTTATTTGATATTGCGTTTAGTTATTGGCAGATATTATGGCGTCATTCATAACGGCGGAGGATTGGGCCATTAGTTCGTCATTGATCCAAATCTCTAAGGAATAACGTCCCGCATCAAACCCTTCTTCCGGCTCCAGATAGATATAACCTGGTCCCTCATCCCCATAATTCCAAACTTCGTTGCCGCCCTCAACGACCTCTCCATTATGACGCCAAATCCAGGACCAAACCATGCCATCGGCTAAACCATCATAAGAGAAAGTGGCATACAAAGTATAAAATCCTTCAGCAAAAATTTCACGTGGATCGACTGCTTCGTAATCATCAGTAACTTCAGTCGAAAAGCTCACTTCTCCAAGCTCACTGGTTTCTTGGAGATCTATGGTTGCTTCAAAGCGATCATACTCCGCCGGCAACTCCGGTTGGGCGGCTACAAAAGGCTGGTCGGAAACAATGATAAGCCGGCCGGGGTTTTCTTCATCTTCTTGTATGGAGGATGGAGAGGCATCTTCGATAATCTCAGCAACATTTGGCGTAGACGCGACTTCCTCTTCTACAGGGACGGGTTTACTATTAGGCAAGATGGCCATCATGATCGGTTCTTGCTGCGGCTCTTCCCAGGCATAGGCTGTTACAATGAGGGAGATCAAGAAAAGTAATGCGCTGGAGGAAATGTAGGTTTGTAGGCGTTTTCCAGCCTGGAGTCTTTGAAAAAAGTAAGGGGACCGCTTCATCTCACGCCAATTCTTAACGGCCGCCAAAAGCGCTACCAGGCTTAGCGTGAAGAATGTTCCCAACAACCAGGGGGTTATTGTTCCAGAAAGCGAGTCTAGTATCCTATCCAATTCCTACCCTTTCTCATCCTCCAGACCCCAAAACATTATAATAAATAAAGGGGTCGAAGGCAAGCATGTCGGCTCCAAAATCAGGCACCAACACAGGATCTACTATACAGAAAGATAAGGCTTTGTCCATTTTTTGGCTGCTTAGATGAGAATTGGGTGAGGGTCAAAAATCCATTTTTAGCTGTTTTAACATAATCTCGAATTCATGATTCATGCTTGTTCTGATACAGAACATCCGCTTCATACGGTGACCGGTTTTGTTAAGTAAAGGAAGCGGTTTACAATTATTGTGACATGATTCAAATTAATAGTTTAGTCAAAAATTATGGGCTGAATGCGGCTTTGCGTGGTGTCGATCTGCATGTTAAACCAGGAGAATTTGTGGCGCTGGTTGGTCCCAATGGGGCGGGCAAAAGTACCTTGATGCGTATCGTAGCCACTCTCCTGCAGCCGACGGAAGGACAGGTTTCGGTCGGCGGGTGGATGTTTCCCCGGCATGCGGCTCGCGTTCGCAGGCATATTGGCCTGGTATCACACCAACCCTTATTATACAGAGATTTGAGTGCGGCCGAAAACCTGGAATTTTTTGCCCGTCTTTACCAATTAGACGATGTTCAGGGGCGCGTGGAAGACGCGCTGCGTAAGGTAGGCTTGTTTGCCCGCCAAAGGGACGCGGTTGCCGGATTTTCGCGCGGCATGGTACAGCGCCTGACTATTGCCCGTGCTACCCTGCACGAACCGGATGTGCTGCTGCTGGATGAACCCTATACCGGCCTGGACCAGGATGCCTCTCAGCTTCTGGACAGCTTGCTGCGCACGGAATCGGAAAACGGTCGTACCATTCTGATGATCACCCACGATCTAAGCCACGGGCTTGAGCAAAGTGATCGCATCGCCATACTCGATCGCGGCCGAATCGTGACTCAAGTAGAAAGTCGCCAAACATCAGAGGTTGAATTTTTGCAGCTATATGCCCAACAAACGCGACGGCGCTCGCGCAAGAGACATTCAAAAAGGAGCCGAGTTGTCAAATGAGTCAAACAATCAATGATGCATCACCCGCATTCTTATCGGCGGTTTGGGCAATCGTGCGTAAGGACTTACAGATTGAACGGCACACCAGGCAAACAGTGAGTATCATGATCATGTTTTCGATCGTGACTGTGATCATGTTTAATTTTGCCCTGGAAACCAATCTAGGGGCGGCGCGCGATGTGGCCACAGGCTTGTTGTGGGCGACTATTTTATTAGCCGGCACATTAGGACTCAATCGTTCCCTCTCCATAGAAAGGGAAAATCAAACCTTTGACACCTTACTCATCGCCCCTGTGCAGCGCAAGGCAATTTTTATTGGCAAAGTGATCAGCGTCACCCTCTTTTCTTACATGCTCGAAGCAGTTCTTGTTGTGATGTTTATTGTTTTCTTTAATAAGCCGTTTTGGCGGCCGCCGGTTTTACTTGTCCTGGCCTTAGGGACCTTTGGCTATATTGCTGCCGGTGTCCTGGTTACATCTATGACCATCCAGGCTCGCTCCCGCGAAGTTCTCTTACCCGTGCTGCTTCTCCCGCTCTCACTGCCGCTGGTTTTACCGGCTTCAATGGCTGTGGCTGCCTTTATGTTCCCCGTATTGCCGGAGTGGGCCGAAGTACAAAGCGCAATTTCACTCGTATTGATTTATGATCTACTGATGGTTACCGTAGGTCTTTTGACCTATCATTTTGTGGTGGAGTCATAAATGAAGGAATGTGTTTTTTTGCACGTTGCAACCAAGTTGAAAAATATGTAGTAAAATCGTTATTAAAATGGCCCAATACTCATAATGTAAGAAATCTGGAACTATCCATCTTGGAATAATCTTAAAAAACGAATTTTTGTTACTTTTTAGGAATGAAAAATATGGAGTTTGCAAAACTAGACCGCACCATACGAATTCTCAATATCGCTTCTGTCATTGCCCTGGTCATCTCTCTGCTGATGATATTTTTCTTTGCTCCGATAGAACGCACGATGGGCAATGTACAAAGAATATTTTATTTTCACGTTGGTTCTGCCTGGGTAGGCTCCCTGGCATTTTTTGTAGCCCTGGTTGCCGGCATAATTTTTTTACGTCGGCCTTCTAAAAAATGGGATACGATTTCCCTCGCTTCCGTAGAGATCGGGCTGGTGTTCTTAAGCATCGCTATCGTAGCCGGCTCCGTGTGGGGCAAACCGGCCTGGAATACATGGTGGTTATGGAGTCCGCGCCTGACGCTGGTGGCCATTGCCTGGCTCGCTTACGCGGCTTATTTTATGCTGCGTGGCGCGATTGATGACGAAGAGCGTAGAGCGAGATTCGCTGCCGTTTATGTTATTATTTCTTTTATCACCGTCATCTTAACTTTTGTGAGCGTGCGCATCTTGAGAGACATTCATCCTGTTGTCTTTGGTGGCACTTTAGAATCGGCCCAAGGGGCGGAAGAGGGTCTGCAAGAGTTTGCTTCTGGCGTTGAGTCGCTGCGGATGGTCCTCACGCTTAATGTTACTGTCATTGCCTATACGATTATATACTCTGCCTGGTTGGCTAACCGGATTCATCTACAAAGGCTGATGGATCAAACTCAGATCCTCAAGTCTCGAGTAGCCACCTATCTGCAAGGAGAGAATTAGTGGATTATTTCTACTCACTAGCCGCTACCCAAATTAGTATTGATGCCAACCAATTCAACGATTTCCTGATATTAGGCTACTTTGTCATGGGTTTGATTGCCCTGATTTACATTGCAAGCCTTTTTCTACGCCAGCGAAACTTGAAGCGAGATTTGGAATTAATGAAGCGAATATTACAAGAAGATGACGAAGTGGACGGTTAGGTAGGATATTTTACTTTTCCCTTATAATTATCTGGCATACTCCAATTATGATTTACGATTTATCTTTATTTGAGGAGAGCAGTTAATGTCAGAATTGAACGCATCTTCTACACAACGATCTTGGTCTGTTGGACGGATGATCCTGATCGGCCTGGCGATCTTGCTGGTTGGATTTTTAGTAATTGGTACTTTCACCCAATCCGGCGGTCCCGAACAGCCGGGTTTTGGAATTCAAAACCAACCCTTCCTGATATTAGCCGTTCTGGCTTTTGTTGGCGGTTTGTTGAGTTTCTTGTCTCCCTGTACCTTGCCCATTCTTCCTGCCTATTTTGCTTTCGCTTTCCAAAGCGGCCGGAAGCAAATTGCCTTAAATACTGTCGTTTTTATGATTGGATTAGCTACAATGTTTGCTCTGTTAGGCGCCAGTGCTTCCATTTTAGGTAGAGTACTGCTGCAAAATCAGCAGCTGCTCCTGCTCTTTGGCGGCTCGCTGGTGTTGGTATTTGGGGTGATGAGTTTGCTGGGAAACGGATTCACGGGCATGAATCAGAGCACCGAAAAGGCGGTTGATAACCGTTCCATCTGGGGGTCTTTTGTTTTCGGAGCGACCTTTGCCGTGGGTTGGTCAAGCTGCGTTGGCCCTATCCTGGGCGCTGTTTTGACCCTGGCTGCCTCGACTGCCTCGGTCGGCAGCGGCGCCATGTTGCTGTTTATCTATGCCATTGGATTGGGCTTGCCCTTGATTATTGTCTCAACGTTTTTCGGCCGTGCCAGCCGGGACAGCTTGTTGTGGCGCGCCATGCGCGGCAAGGGCTGGGATGTAAATGTACATATGATATTGGTTGGCTTGATTTGGGCCTTGGCAATCTGGCGAATTTTAGTGGCCGCGGCCGAATATGCTTTCCGTAATTTTGAATTTTTAGCCGGCCAGCAGTTCACCTCGGTACATGAGATAGGCTTGCTGCTCATTGCCCTGGCGGGGGGCATTCTTTGGATATTCACCATGCCCGGCGACCACCGCACCACGCTGCATTTGCATTCCACGCAAGCCATCAGCGGCGTATTATTTATCATGTTAGGACTGTTGTTGCTGAGCAGCCGTCTGGCGACCTTTAACTCATTGATTCCTCCCGACCTGGCCATATGGTTTGCCGATTTTGAAGACAAGTTTATATTGTTTTTTAACAACACATAGCTATATATAAATTAAGTATTTTATTAAATTAAGTATTTTATTACCTAAAATTTGACAACTTTTATTGAATGGTTTTCACTCATGTATCAAGTGAAAAGTTGTCAAATTTCTGGACCTCAAAAATAGAGTAATGTGACTTACGCGAACAAGGAAGAAAAAAAACAACAATCTCACAAGAAACCAAACCCGCTGTTCTTTATTGCGGGTTTGTTTGTTCTGGGAATGGCTCTTGCCTTGCTGCTGTTTGGCGGCCGTCTCTTCGATGATCGTTCCACGGCTGGTGAAGCGGTCGACATGCCTCAAATTCCAGCCTTAACCGGGGTCAACAGAGAAGGCGTTCCATTGCCGAAAAGCGGTGCGCCGCTCAATCCAGGCGAATTGGCTCATCCGTTCAACCTGCCTGATCTTGAGGGGAATCAAGTCGCTTTGAGTGATTTCGCCGGACGGCCGGTCATTGTTAACTTCTGGGCCACCTGGTGTGCACCATGCCGTATAGAAATGCCCGCCTTTCAGAATGTTTATGATGCCCACAAAGAGGATGGACTGGTGATCCTGGCCGTCAATCAGGCGGAACGACCTGAAACGGTAAATGATTTTTTCTATGAAGAGATGGATTTTTCATACATCCCGCTCCTGGATGAAGAAACGGCAATTGGCAGGGCTTATGGCGCGGTTGGGCTGCCGGCCACTTTTTTTATTAATGAATCTGGTGAGGTCACGGCCGTCCATCGCGGCGGGCTAACGGAAGATCAAATCGACACTTACCTGCAAGATATTTTGCGATAAATTTCCCAGATTTGGTTTTTGCAATAAAATTCTGCCACCTTTCCCTTCATGCAAACGTATAGCCAGGAGGGACTGCAAATAATACATTATGGCTGAAGAACAACAAACATCTACAACCGCCGGGCGCATGGCCTCGACCATCGATCGGGGAGTATATTGGCTCACACGCCATTGGCTGGCCGTTTTTAATACCGCTATGGCCATCTACGTTGGCCTGCCCCTCCTGGCTCCAACATTCATGCAGCTTGGTCTTACAAGACCGGCGCGGCTTATCTATACCATTTACAGCCCCATGTGCCACCAGATGGCATCCCGTTCTTTCTTTCTATATGGAGACCAATACGCCTATCCGCGAGATATTGCCGGGACCGATCTTTTACCCTTTGAGGCGTACATGACATATATAGATGAATTTACAAATGTCTCTGAAGCGCCTGAAGATTGGGTATCTTTCTTACTCCCGGCGCGGCGGTTCACCGGAAATGAGCAAATGGGCTATAAGACAGCCCTTTGCCAGAGAGACATGGCTATTTACGGCTTTGTACTGCTTGGCGGATTGGTGTATGGCCTGGTACGTAAACGCCGGAAGGTTAAACCGTTGCCATTGTGGGCCTTTATTATATTTGGCTTAGGTCCCATTGCCCTGGATGGTTTCAGCCAGCTTTTCAGCCAATATGCTGTCGCGCTGGCTCCCCTTGCTTCTATTAACCAGTTGCTTCCCCTGCGTGAAAGTTCTCCTTTCCTACGCACTTTTACCGGCGCTCTTTTTGGTTTTTTGCTCGTCTGGCTGACCTATCCCCATATTGAAGCCAGTATGAATAAGACCGAACGGGATCTGGCCGAGAAATTCGAGAGGCAGCAAGTCTAAATATCCTGTTACAAAATAATTTGCACAGAAATTTGACAACTTTTCACTTGATACATGAGCGAAAATCATTCAATAAAAGTTGTTAAATTTTAGGTAACACAATACTAAACTCTTTTATAAATTGGGTGAATCCTGGAGCTGTTTAGGATTGGCGGGAGCAGTGCCCAAAATAATGGTGGCATTATGCCCGCCCAGGCCGAAGCCATTGGACATGACCACATTGAGGTTGGCGGGCCTGGCCTTGTTGGGCACATAATCCAAATCACATTCGGGGTCGGCTGTCTCCAGGTTGATTGTGGGAGGAATGTGATGATGGCGCAAACTCTGTAAACAGATAATGGCTTCTAAGGTACCTGCTGCACCCAGTAAATGGCCATGTGACGACTTGGTTGAGCTGACCGGAATCTCATAAGCTTGATCGCCAAAGGCACGCTTGATCGCCATCGTTTCCGCCTTATCGTTCATGGCCGTACCCGTGCCGTGGGCATTGATATAATCAATATCTTCTGCTTCCAGGCCAGCATCCCGCAGAGCCGCGCGCATCGCCCTGGCTGCCCCTGCTCCCGCCGGGTCCGGCTGGGAAATATGGGTAGCATCCGAACTGCTGCCGTAGCCCAGCAGTTCCCCATAAATCGATGCGCCGCGGGTTCGAGCATGATCCAATTCTTCTAATACCAACACGGCAGCCCCCTCACTGACGACGAAACCGTCCCGATCTTTATCAAAAGGGCGAGAGGCTTTTTGCGGTGCCTCATTGCGTGTGGAAAGAGCGCCCATAATGCTAAAACCGGCCAGGGCCAGGGGCAAGATACAGGCTTCCGTTCCCCCGGCGATCATGACATCGGCCGCCCCGCGTGTAATCGTGGCCGCTGCCTCACCGATGACATTATTGCCCGTGGCGCAGGCTGTCGCTATGGCCATATTGGGGCCGGTAAATCCAAAATTGATAGAAGCAACGGCCGCTGGCGTATCAGCTAGCATCATGGGTATAAAGAAAGGGCTGACCCGTTTGGGTCCCCGGTTGGCTAAGATTTCAGTGCTGTCGATGATCGGGTCCATGCTGCCCATGCCACTGCCGATGATCACACCTATGCGATCACGATCGCCCCCAGGTGATAATAAACCGGCATCTTCAATAGCTTGCCCGGCGGCAGCAAGAGCAAATTGGGTAGCCCTGGAGGTGCGCCGGGCCTCTTTGCTGCCTAATAGGGCGATGGGATCAAACCCTTTTATCTCTCCGGCAATTTGTGTTTTAAAGCCGCCGGCATCAAAGTGGGTGATGGGACCAATGCCGCTTTCCCCGTTGACCACCATCTCCCAGGTATTCTGGGCATTGTTGCTCAAGGGGTTTATAGTGCCGATGCCAGTAATGACGACGCGTTTACGATTATGCATAACCTTACTACCTTATAGCGATGTAGCTCTTACCTAAAAACCCATCAGGAATCAAAAAGATACGGTTCCCAATGTGACGGTTGTGAGTTTTCTCTTTTTGTTCCTCCATGTAAAATCCTGACATATGCTGGGTTGGATTTTTTTGGTTTTGATTGTCATTGTTTTGCTAGGTTTGCTGCTTTATTGGCTGTTAATAGTCACGGAAGGGGTTTATCTCGGCCGTCGTCTCGTTGTCTGGATGTATGATCTTACAGCCCATCGCTATGACGGCATCAAACAATTCGACCAGGATGCAGAATCCTTTTTGGTTATTCGCCCTTTGCTCTGGCGAATCGTTAACAGCCCGGCGCCAATGATACTAGACGTTGCCACCGGTACGGGTAGGGTGCCCGCTTTCTTGCTGGAGGAAGCGACGTTTAATGGCCGGGTCATCGGTCTTGATGCCTCATTGAAAATGCTGGCCTATGCCCGGCAAAAACTACAACTCTATCAGCACCGGGTGGCCCTGGTTCAGCAAACAGCCTCCGACCTGCCATTCCATCCCCATTCTTTTGACGCGGTGACCTGCCTGGAGTCACTGGAATTTTTTCCCAGTGACACGGCCGCGCTGCGGGAGATGGTCCGGGTTTTAACCCCTGGGGGGGCACTACTGGTCACCCGCCGGCGGGGATGGGAAGCCAAAACGTTTATCGGCCGTTACCGGAGCAGGGAAGCCTTTGAAGAACATTTATCTGGCTTAGGTTTGGTTGAGATAGAGACTCTGCTGTGGCAGGTTGAGTACGATCTGGTTTTTGCTCGAAAACCTGTGGAATAAATGGTATTTTTACGACCCAAACAATTTAAGAAAACAGTTTTGACGTTTTTGCTTTTTGGATAAATAATTTTACGGTAAGAGCAATTGGTGAACCATTCACGAAGGAGCAGTTGATGATTGACACGGACAGTAAATTCTTTCTGGGAAAACTGACGGACCCGGTCTCCGGAGAAACCGGTGATGAATTAATGCTATATGATGGAGATGACTTGACGACCCATGCCCTGGTCGTAGGTATGACCGGATCGGGCAAAACGGGGCTTTGTATTGATCTGCTTGAGGAAACGGCTCTAAACAATATCCCCGCTTTGATGATTGATCCCAAAGGAGACATCACCAATACTCTGCTGCATTTCCCAGATTTATTACCTGCAGATTTCGCACCTTGGGTGAATGCCGACCAGGCTCGCCGCGAAGGTAAAACAGTAGAGGAGGTCGCTCAAGCAACGGCCGAATTATGGCGCAATGGCCTGGCAGGCTGGGATATCGGCCGTGAGCGTATTCAAGCGTTAAAGGACAGCGTTCAGTTTTCTATTTACACGCCCGGTTCCGATGCCGGACGGCCGATCAGCATCCTGGCCTCGCTGGCTGCTCCCGATCTTCCCTGGCAGGGCAACGAAGAACTGCTGCGCGAACAAATAACAGGCACGGTGACAGCCTTGCTGGGCTTAACAGGGATGACGGATATTGATCCTGTTCAGTCGCGCGAGCATATTCTGCTGGCCAACATTTTTGAAAATGCCTGGAGCCAGGACCGGGACCTGGACCTGGGCGAGTTAATTATGCAAACCCAGTCACCACCCTTTGAAAAACTGGGCTTTTTTGATGTCAATACCTTCTTCCCGGAGAAGGATCGCTTTAAGCTGGCTATGAACCTCAACAATATCGTGGCTTCTCCCGGTTTCCAGAGCTGGCTGGAGGGAGAGGCACTTGATATTGAATCTTTGATGTATGGCAATGACGGTAAGGCAAAACATACTGTTTTTTATATCGCCCATTTGAACGATGACGAGCGCATGTTTTTTGTTACGCTGCTCTTCTCAGCGGTAGAAACCTGGATGCGTACCAAGAAGGGGACCGGCTCCCTACGCTCCTTGATTTACTTTGACGAAATCTTCGGTTATCTGCCTCCAATTGGCAACCCTCCATCAAAAGAACCCATGTTGCGCTTGTTAAAACAGGCAAGGGCTTTTGGAGTGGGACTGGTGCTGGCATCGCAAAACCCGGTGGATATTGATTATAAAGCGATGTCTAACGCCGGGACCTGGTTTATTGGCAAGTTGGGTACGGAGCAGGATAAAAACCGCCTCTTGGATGGGCTAACCAGCGCGTCCGGCGCCGGCTTGAAACGCTCGGAATATGACAAACTGATCTCATCAATTGGCAAGCGCGTCTTTCTAGCGCGCAATGTCCACGAAAAAGCGCCGGCCCTTTTCCGTACCCGGTGGGCGATGAACTATCTTGCCGGGCCGATGACGCGAACCCAAATTCCGGCTTTGAACAAGCTGGCAGGCGTAGACGCTCCACAACCGGATTCGATGAGCGGTGATGCTGTAATCCCAGCGCCGATTATTAACCAGGGAGCAGCCGCGCCGGTTGAGGAAGAAATGACGGTTTACCTCCCGGGAACGCGCACGCCTCCGGGCGTACCCGCGCATGTTGGCGAATATTTTTTGCCTGCTAACCAGAATCTTGCTGAAGCGGCACGATCCCGGGGGCGATCTATCCCTATTGCCGCCCAGGAACATGGCCTGATTTATCACCCTGTCCTTTTGGCTCAGGCTAATGTGCTGTTTTCGAATCGTAAATATCAATTGGATGAGGAAATTACGGTGGCCGCGCTCATTGAAGAGCCGGATGAACGTGGTTTCATACGCTGGGAAGAACATCGGTTGGATGGATTCGATTCACGCACTATGGCGCGCAATCCTGCTCCCCAATCACGATTTGCTGCCCTCGAACGGCCGCTAGCAGATAGTAAAAGCATGCGCACCTTGAAAAGCGATTTTGCCGATTGGATTTACGGCGAAGTAGCGGCGGTTGTCAAGGCCAACGAAACATTAAGCGTCTATGCCGGGCCAAATGTCGATGAGGTAGAATTTGAGGAAATGTGTTTGGAAGCGGCCGAAGAAAAGCAAGAGGCTGAAATTGACAAGCTGGAAGCGCGGTATCACAAAAAAATTGAAAGCCTGGAAAAAAAATTGCAGCGCGAAGAGCGAGAACTGCGCGAAGATGAGGCTGCTCTCGACCGCACCAAGCAAGAAGAGATGACAACCTATGCTGAGACCATCTTTAGTTTCTTTGGCGGTCGTAAAAGGAGCCTGTCTTCGGCTATGTCCAAACGGGGCAAACGCGCCCGCGCCAGGGAGGATGTGCAGGAATCAATAGAAGAAATCGCCAGTCTCAAAGAGGATATGTCTGAATTGGAAGAAGAACTTAAACATGAGGTGGCCGAAATAGAAGACAAATGGGCGGAAATCGCCGCCGATGTGACTGAGATTCGGGTGGCTCCTTATAAGAAAAATATTGATGTCAACCTATTTGGTGTGGGCTGGCTTCCCCACTATCTTGTTCAGGTAGATGAGGATTTTGCCGAATTTCCAGCTTTTGATCTGGGCGATACATCTTCCTGAAAATTAAATATACGGTTTGTATGAGAATTAGATTAAGGGACAGATAACGATCTCGCTCAACTGCTTCATTGATGGTTCGCACAAAATTTATAAATTGATTAGTAAAAATAAAGGTAAAACTTTCAAATGGCTATTGAATATAAACGATTAGGAAAACATGGCGTGATGGTGAGCAATTTATGCTTAGGGACGATGAATTTTGGCTGGCATACTTCGGAAGAAGACAGCTTTGCGATTATGGATCGTGCCCTGGAACTGGGTATCAATTTTTTTGACACGGCCGATGTATATGGCTGGGAAGTCGAACATGGACTGACGGAAGAGATTATCGGCCGTTGGTTCGCTCAAGGAGGCGGCCGGCGTGAGGCGACCATTCTGGCTACCAAAGTATATAATCCGGTGAGCCGCAAGGTTGCCCTGCCCGAAGTAAACAGCGACGGCCGTTATTTATCTGCCTACAAAATCCGCAAACATTGTGAGGGCAGTTTGCAACGTTTGCAAACCGATTGGATTGATCTTTATCAGATGCACCATATTGACCGTAATTGTCCCTGGGATGAAACCTGGCAGGCTTTTGGCAACCTGGCCAAGCAGGGCAAGATCGTTTACGTTGGTTCCAGCAATTTCGCCGGATGGGACATCGCCACTGCTTGCCAGGAGGCTTCAAAACGGGGATTAATGGGGTTGGTTAGCGAGCAGAGCATTTACAACCTCAATAATCGCACCGTGGAATTAGAAGTGAATCCGGCTTGCGACTATTATGGTCTGGGAATGATCCCCTGGAGTCCGTTGGATGGCGGCCTGTTAGGAGGCGTGTTGCAGAAACGGGAAGCCGGACGGCGCTGGGGTGACAATTTTGAAAAGCGGGTCGATGAAATGCGCGAGCAGTTAGAGCAATATGAGGGCTTGTGCAAAGTGATCGGCCATCCCCCAGGGGAAGTGGCCCTGGCCTGGCTGCTGCATAATCCCATTGTCACGGCACCGATCATTGGTCCGCGTACAATGGAGCAGTTGGAGAGCGCCGTGCGCGCGACAGAGATTGAATTGGACCAGGAAACCCTCAATAAGCTAGACGGCATTTTTCCCGGTCCGGGTGGAGAAGCGCCTAACGCGTACGCCTGGTAAACATCAGGTGACAGTCACTTCCCAAGTGACTGTCACCTTCTAGAAATGTCAACCCCCATATCTGGCCCTGAGCGCATCCGCAAGCTGCCCTGGCTGCTGGGCGGGGAAACGCTGAGCATGTTTTTTGTCTTGCTCACGTTTTCCGGATCGGTTTTCATCTTTTTTCTGGATGAGCTAGGTTTAGACTCGGCTGAAATCGGTTTTCTCCTGGCTCTTGTTCCCCTGGCCGGCATTATTGCCCCTTTTATCTCGCCCACTGTCTCCCGTTTTGGCTATAAACGAACCTATGTGACTTTTTGGACCATCCGCAAATTTGTGATGGCTCTGCTGCTGCTGACCCCGCTTGTCCTTGACCGGTTCGGCACTCAAGGGGCTTTTTGGTGGGTGAGCGCCATTTTGTTTATTTTCGCTCTATGCCGGGCTACGGCGGAGACCGGAGGCTATCCCTGGAAAAAGGAAGCGGTGCCCGATTCGATACGCGGTAAATATAGCGCGATCAACAACATGAGCACGACAACGGCCGGTATTATTGTGGCTATTGCTGCCGGTTACATCATTGACACCTATTCCGGTTTAGCTCCATTCATGGGCTTGATTGCCATTGGCATTGTTTTTGGCTTGCTCTCAATTGTTGCTTTTTCTCGCGTGCCTCCAGAGAACAAAGAAGATCGCCAACCGGCCAGCACCAACCATTTAAAGGAGATGGGCCACGCCCTTCATAATCGGAACTTCGTCTTTTTTCTCCTTGTACTTGGCCTGGCCACGGTTGGCGGACAGGCGGTTATCTCCTTTGTCCCTTTATACATGAAGGATGAGATCGGCCTTTCCGAAGGGGTGGTGATCTTATTAAGCATTGGAACGAGCATTGGTGCGCTGCTGACCTCGTTTTTATGGGGTTGGGCGGCCGATCGTTATGGCAGCAAACCGGTGATGCAGCTCAGTTTGCTGCTCATGCTTACGTTGCCGATCTCCTGGTTTTTACTGCCGGCCAATAACCCGGCCAGTGCCCCGTTGGCGATGGCCATCGCCGTGGTTGCCGGCATAGCCACGCTGGCCTGGCAGATTAGCTGGACGCGCTATCTCTTTGTCAATGCCATCCCAGAAGAGAATAAGGCCGTATATTTGGCTGTCTTTTATGCCTGGTTTGCGATTGTTGCCGGATTTGGTCCGCTGTTGGCGGGACAGATATTATCTTTGTCGCAAGGGCTGGAAGGGGCTGTTGGGCAGTTTTCGCTAAATGCTTACACACCTCTGTTTATGATGAGTTTCGTTCTGGTCATTATTGGTTCGTTGGTCTTAACCCGCTTAAAAACGGAAGGGCAAGATTCCTTTCGCCATTTTGCCGGCATGTTTTTGCGCGGCAACCCGGTTAAGGCGCTGCGCTTGCTGATTCAATACAATCTCTCTGGGGATGAGATGACCCGCGTTGTGGCCACCGAACAGATGGGTGATGCGCATAGCCCGTTGAGCAGTATGGAGTTGATCGAGGCGCTGCATGATCCCAGCTTTAATGTCCGTCATGAAGCGATTCATTCCATCGGCCGTATGCCTGTCGAACAAGAGTTGTTGGATGCGCTTATCGTTGTCTTGCAAGATCCGGAGTCAGAGTTGAATATCACGGCCGCGCGTGCCTTAGGCCGCATGGGTGATGAGCGGGCTATTCCCGCTTTGCGCCAGACGCTGCGCGCCGGATACCGGCCCCTGGAAGCGAACTGCGCCCGCGCTCTGGGTCTATTGGGCGATAGCGCAAGCATTCCTGATTTCATGGAAAAGCTGTCTACGGAAACAAACGGCCGTTTGCGGTTGGCTTACGTCTCCGCTTTAGGACATTTACGGGCAGAAGAAGCGCTCGATCAACTTTTTGAGTTATTAAAGGACGGTCGCTCTGAAGTATCGCGAGGAGAAATCGGTCTGGCTATCGCTCGTATCTGCGGCGATGAAAAGTACTACTTGCAGCATTGGCGCTCAATGCGTGCGGATTATGGTACGGCTACCGCCCAGGCGCTCTTAGATTTTGAAAAGACGATCATGCGTTGCGATTTGCCGGAACTCGATCCATTAATAAAAACCGCAGCCAGGGCTTTTGCCGTCGATGATTATGATCTGGCTGCGCAAACGCTGCGGGCGATCTTGCCGGCGATTCCGGCCGAATCGTTAAATGATTGTACAGTGACTGTCTTACGCAACAGCGAGCAGGCTTTGGAGCAATATGGTTGCGGTCGGTTAGAATTTATTCTTCTTGCCCTTTTTGCCATTGATGGCGTCTTAAGTGAGCTGGATTGCAATTAGACGATTATCCAGACGAATGAGCAGCTATTATTTCATGTATTTTTGCTCAATGGCTGTAAATTGTTCAATGGTCGGTTTTTCCTCTTCCCGTACCTGCTCAGCAAACCAGGCATCCAGGATTTCACTGGCGATTTCCGGTGATGTCGCGCGCAAGCTCATAACCAACACATTGGCATCGTTCCACCACTTGGCTCCGCGTGCGGTTTCGGCGTCACCGCATAAAGCTGCCCGAATTCCCGGTACCTTATTGGCAGCCATCGCTGCCCCCGTTCCCGTATAACAAAATAAAACCCCTTGTTCGCTCTCGCCTTCAGCTACAGAGAGCGCCAACTGCTCCGAGGCCAGGGTCCAGGGTAGATCATCTCCAACCAGAGGACCATATAAGACCACTTCATGTCCCCTTTTTTCTAAATCCTTGACCACAAAATCAGTGAGATAATTTTTCTCGTCACTGGCGACGGCTATTTTCATCTTTTTACCTCTTTGATATCAATCCCGATATTTCCTAATTTTGGACTATACTCAGCACTGTGCTATTTAAAATTTGACAACTTTTAATAATGCTTTGTGCCCATGTATCAAGTGAAAAGTTGTCAAATTTCTATGTAAATGATTTTTGTAACCGTGTACTCAGTACATTGTGCCAGATATGAATATGTTAATGCAAGGGCAAAGCGTCGGTAAATGGCTTTGGTCCCAAAATATGAACCAGGCTTCTAAGTATCCTTTGTGCATCCTGGAACAAACTTGACGATCAGGTGAGTAGAAATATAGACTTAGCCATTCAAATAAATTGATTTGCCAAGTCGACCGACAAAGGAGCATTACTTAATGACCCAGGATGCCTGGATTGGCCAAACAATTAACGGCCGCTACCAGATCAACAATTTACTCGGAAAAGGGGGCATGTCGGCTGTTTATAAAGCTACAGATCCTAATCTGCGACGTGAAGTGGCTATCAAGCTGATTCACACCCACCTCTCTGACAACCCCGAATTTGTGCGACGTTTTGAAGAAGAAGCAGCGGCCGTGGCTCGCCTGCGCCATCCTAACATCATCCAGGTCCATGACTTCGATAACCAGGGAGAACTGTATTACATTGTTTTCGAGTATATTCCAGGCGAGACGTTGCAGGATCGACTAAAGCGCCTGGATGCTGTCGAGCAGCGCATGCCCCTGGAAGAAACATTGCAAATCATGACCAGTATGGGTAATGCCCTGCAATATGCGCACCAGGAAGGATTGGTGCACCGCGACATTAAACCGGCCAATATCATGATCAACAAACGAGGGCAGGCAATCTTGATGGATTTTGGTATCGCCAAAATTAGCGGGGCCGGCCAGCATACAGCAACCGGCATGGTTTTGGGTACGGCGCGCTATATGTCGCCGGAGCAGGTGATGGGTGAGAAAGTGGACGCGCGCACCGATATATATGCTCTCGGCGTCACGCTCTTTGAAATGGTGAACGGCCGTCCGCCCTTTGAGTCAGATTCCGTGGCCGCCTTGATGATGAAACATGTCAACGAACCAGTTCCCGATCTGCGCCTGCTGCGTCCTGACGTGCCGTCATCTTTGGTCGCTATCATTGAGAAAGCCCTGGCCAAAGACCGGGAATCCCGTTATCAGACAACTCAAGATTTTGCAAATGATTTGAAGCTGGTTGCCCAGGGAAGTGAAGCGAGTGTGGCAACTGTGCCAGGCATTGTACCGGAAGTATTGGCGACTACCATTGAATCTTCAGCCGGCGATGTAACGGTTCTGGAGCGACCCGAAACCCAACCTGGGCGGACAGCCGTGAGTGCAACGAAGCCCACCCCAGATGTGCCACACAAGTCACAAGGCAATAATCGTCTCTTGATTGTTGGTGGCGCTGTTGTCGCTTTTATCCTCATAGCCGTTTGTGCAGCAGCCGCATTTTCAATTTTTCGCAGCAATGGCGCCACAGGAGACACAAACATCGCCTTGCCTGAAAGTGAAACGCAGCCGGCAGAACCCCAGGCTATCGCCGTAGGTGCAGGCGGCAGCGCAGAAGACCAGGAGCTTCCGGTTTCTGATCCGCCACCGGAACCGGCATCCACGACATCAGGTGCAGAAGAGATAGGTGAAGAGCCAGACCCGGCAGCGGAATCGGAAGAAGATCCTGAACCGACTGTCGACGCGGCGATTACACCGGACTTTGATCCCCTGTTTTTAACCACTTACACCTATGATGGTTTAACGGTTGGCCTGGCCTTGCCGGATGTTGATACGGAACGTATTATGTTTAGTATTGATGATCCCCAGCCAACGATTGATAACGGCCGTAATACAGCCGGTACGCAAACCCTGGCCAATAACAGCATTGGACCCATTCCCCACGAAAAGGGAGAACATACCCTTTATGTCCAATATATTGGGGCAAATGGGGAGGAAAGTGAGATATACAGCTTCGATTACAAAATTGACGATATTGTCTTCAACTTTAACCAGCAGCCTTATGATTTTGAGTCAGAGGGCATACCGGCCATATTCACCATGTTTGTCGTTGATGGAGATACAAGCGCCCTTTATACCTATAACTACAGTATGGACTCAAAAACCCTGGATCAGAGTGTGCAGGGGGTCGCTGAAGCGGGCGTGATCCAATTGGAAAAGCTGGAACCTGGCGAACATATTTTGTATGTTCAAGCGACAAGCCCAGGCCACCAAACAGATGTTGTAGCCCATCCTTTTACGATTGAATAACGGCCGGAGTTATTAATTCGTAGCGCATTGACACTCGGTTTACCATCAAATTTAGAAGCTCCGACATAAGATACCTTATTTTCTGTGAGCCATCCCACAGTCATTTACCTCTATTTCTCATAAACTTCCCTAAGCTCGATATGAGGCTATTCAACGACGTAATAGCCGACTGATATAATGTTCCACTTAAGGTTTTAGATTTCAATGCAGGCAATATTTCCGCAACAACCGTCAGAAAGCTCTCAATTAGGCCGGAAAATCGGTTACTTTATGCTGCCGCCGCTGATTGCGCTTGTGTTGTTGACGATTATCCTGGCTGTCATTCTCGGCCAGTATCAAGCTGCCCATGATGATCGTATTCTGACCGGCGTGAGCCTGGGCGAACTGGATTTAAGTGGTAAAACGGCCGAGGAAGCCGAGACTTTGCTGGCTGAAAATCCGCGATTTGCTCAGCAAGGGGACATCTATTTCAAAGATCCTGCCACGGGCGAAGAATGGCAACGCTCGGCTGAAGCGTTAGGTCTTTCAATTGATGAAGAGCAGACGATTGCCGAGGCTTTTGCGGTAGGGCGGAGTGGGGGTCCGTTGCAGCAAGCACGTGATACCTTTGATGCCTGGTATTACGGCCATGCCATTGCACCAGTGATTGTTTTCAATGAAGGCCAATTAGAACAGGCAGTTAACGAACTGGCAGATGATGTCTACCAACCGGCCGTCGATGCGGCTATTATCTATGAAAATAATGCCGCTGAATTTAAGCCAGGGCAGGCCGGTCGGGTATTAGACACAGCCGACCTGCGCGGCCGACTCATCCAACCGGTCAATGATTTTCAAGCAGCGGAAGTGGAACTGTTAATCCACGAAACATATCCTATGCTTTACAATGACAGCGAAATAGCTTTAGAAATCCAAAATATATTGAACAGCCCGATGACCTTTTACCTGGCGGAGCCTTTGGATGAACTGGATTTGCAGCCGGTTGAGCTGCCGCAAGAAATTTTGGCGAGTTGGCTACGCGTTGATACACAGGAAAATGGTCAGGGAGCGACGGCGCAAACGATAGAGGTGGATGAAAATGCCGTCCGCCATTGGCTGCGGCAGTTTGAGGATCAGGTGTATCGTGATCCGGTTAATGCTCGCTTTTATTTTGACGATGAAACACGGGAATTAGTACTGGTGTCTCCGCACATCAACGGCCGCACGCTTGATCTGGATGCTACGGTTGCTCAGTTCTTACAACAGGTCGGCAGTTCCAATCGCTCGGTCCCCTTTATGATGCAGGACATTGAACCGTTTGTTCATTCCGGTGTCACAGCCAATGAACTGGGAATCACAGAACTAATCACGCAAACCACAACCTGGTTTTACGGCTCTTCAGATGCGCGCAAGCATAATATCGCCCGTTCGGCCGCCAACTTTTTTGGCGTTGTGGTTGCTCCGGGAGAAGAGTTTTCGTTTAATAAATACCTGGGCAGCGTGTCTGAAGATGATGGTTACGAACAAGGCTTTATCATCGTCGGCGGCCGAACGATTGATGGGATTGGTGGGGGTGTGTGCCAGGTGAGCACAACCCTATACCAGTCAGCATTCCTGGCCGGTTTTCCAATCACCGAACGCTGGGAGCATGGCTACATGCTGCAATATTATGATGATGGGGAGGGGCCGGGCATGGATGCTACGGTGTATTCGCCAATTGTTGATATGAAATTTATCAATAATACACCCCATCATCTGCTGATTGAGAATTATTACAATGAGGTCAATGAAGCGTTGACCTTCAAATTATACAGCACGAGTATGGAGCGTGAAGTCGTTAAGACGGAACCGGTTTTTGAAAATGTAAGACCGGCGCCGGAGGAAGATGTTTGGGAGTACGATCCGGATTTGCCAGATGGAGTGGTTGAGCAAATTGACCAGGCCGTCGAAGGAGCCGATGTATCTGTGCGCCGGACGGTTTACAATGTGGACGGGGAGATCATCCTTGATGAAACTGTTGTTAGCAACTATATTCCCTATCCCAACGTTTACCGTTATGGACCAGGGGTGACCCCATACGATTATTCGCTGTTTGATTCTTAAGCTAAAATCTTCAAATCCCCCAAATCCATCCCTAACACCCATAAGCTAGTCGAAAATACTTCAGAAGTCGAGAATAAAACTCGCTTATCGCACCTGTTGCCTGGATTCTCCGTAGGATAATCTGATAGGAATGCCTGAAAATAGAACCCCTCACAAATAAAAATTGGCCCTAAATTGGGATTGACACAATAGAACATATGTGCTAATATTGAAATTGAGGCGCAAAAGTCTCATTCTATCTTCTTCCCAACCCCCTCTGTAGGTAGAGTCGGCCATTTGAAAATGGCCGGCTCTACAACCATCAGTTTCTTCAAGGGAATGGGATTCTTAAGAAGTATGATTTTTTTGACATGTTGTCAAGGAGATGGTGTGATGTATACACAAAATACGCTGGATAATAGAGGAAACAACTGGGCGAGTGGCCTTACCGTTAATTTGTCAAGCTCGCGAAAATTTCTTATTGGAATTCTTCTGGTCATCGCTTTGTTGGCGTTTGAAATTTTCAATTTTGACACGACGAGATATGCATTAGAGAGTTTGCTGGGAGATGTAAGCTTCATGGGCCTGGGTTGGGCGGCCGTTTTGGCTGTTGCCTTTTGTGCGATAGACTTTGCCGGTTTGGCCAGGTTGTTCACGCCTGAACAAGGTGGTGAGGAACCAAGAGCCGTATGGTATTTAATGGGTGCCTGGTTGCTAGGAGCCACGATGAATGCCATTATGACCTGGTGGGCAGTTAATTTAACCCTTCTCAATCATGACCTGGGCAATGAAGTCCTGAGCAGACAGCAGTTGCTTCAATACGTTCCAATCTTTGTAGCAGTCCTCGTCTGGTTGACACGAATTTTGTTCATTGGAGCCTTTTCAATTGCCGGAGAGCATCTTTTTCAATCGTCGAGCAGGCGGGTGAGAGTACAACCGTCTAAGAGTAAGCAAAATTCGAGAAGGCAAAGGAAAAATACTCCCAAGCCAAAACCTGCTTCTCGGCCGAAATCAAGAATCCGCAGGCAGTCTCCCATACCGGGAAACAGTAGACCAGTTCCCGTCGGCTTACAAGCTCATAATCGCGACATAATGTCGTAATTTTGTAGAAGTTATAATTTGTAGCCGTACCAATTTTGGTGCGGCTTTTTGCTTTTAAAGTGAGTAATGTTTAACGACACTTGCTTAGATAAATATGCCGACGTTACACTTTTTCATTAAATGTGACAGGCACTTATTATTGTTATACGGAGAAATTTTATTCATTCAAGTGACTGTCACTTGAGGATTTGGAATTTGATATGAGCCTAAAAGTAAATCAATATTCTCACTTTTTCGTTGAAAAATTGCTCCTGCTGTTGCTTGTCCTGGCATCATTATTCGGTTGCTCATCTCCTGAAGAAGAAAGTGAGGAGGAAATTCCTCCGACGCAAGAATCGGTGGCTCAGATAGATGTCACTGAAATCCCAGCGTTAAATACAACAATTCCTGTTGACACGCCTATACCGGCTACGAATACACCCACACCTGCACCAACTGAGACAGCGACAGCAACTGCAACGGCGACAAATACCCAAACACCAGAGCCGGCAGACACCCAAACGCCTGAACCATCGCCCACAATGACGGTTGAGCCATCACCGACGGTTTTACCTGCACCTACAGAATTATCCCCAACAGAGAGTCCGCCGCAGCCAACAGCTCCGCCCCCGCCACCTCCCTCCCCAACGGCCCCTGCTGAACCGGTTCTCGGTGCCAACCTGATTCCTAATGGCTCTTTTGAAGAGGGGAGTTACACTCAAAGTGGGATCGTCGAACTGCAAGTTCCTAATAAATGGCGCGTTGAATGGGATGAGGGTCCAACCGGTGTCGGCAATGCTGATTGGGATGTCTATGTTCGGCCGGAAGTGGTCGTGATTTCCACGGCCAATCTGCCACCTGAAGAACATGATTTATATATTTATAATGGCCAACATGCGGTTAAAATCTTCAAGGGGCTTGGCGCAGTGAGTGTGCGCCTTTTAACGGATGTGACCCTTGAACCCGGAACCTATATTATTGAGTCCAAGATGTTTGCCGACATCGTGGAACGGTGGGACGATGGTGTGAAAGTTTGGGCGCAAGATCCATATTCGGCCGAGTTCCGGTTCCTCGTCGGGGATGGCGGTACATTTTGGACGCCACAAAGATTCGGCCAGATTAACGTTAACAATTTCACATTTACAATCGATCAACTGCAAACAATCACAATCGGTTTCGCCATGCGGGGTCGTTATGCCATTTCCAATAATGGATGGTTTGTAGATGATCTTTCTTTGCGGAAGATCGAATAGGCCATTGAAATTTGCAGCAACTTTTATAATTGAACTGCGTAATGTTGAGTAGGCAATAATCTTTCAGCCAACAAATTTGATTTCACCACCTGTTGTTATGCATAATGCAAACAGGCACATTTTTTATAATCCAGGAGATAGACAATGAGTGAAGAAAACACCCCTGATATTGAGGAAATAAAAGCAAGTATTGAAATTCCGGTTGAGGAAGACGATATTAGCGATTTGAAGGCCGGAGAAAAGACCTCTGATCCTGATGTGAGTGAAGAACTGAAACATCTGGGACGGCAGTTTGCCGAGACTTTTCAATCAATGTGGAACAGCGAAGAAAGAATGCGCGTCGAATCAGAGATTCGTGAAGGATTACATTCTTTTGTAGATGAGGTTGATAAAGTCATTCGGCAGGCTAGAAGCAGTGAAACCAGCGAAAAAATTAGCAATGAAGCCTCACATATGAAGCAGCGTGCGGAAAGCAGCGATTTAGGCGTAAAAGCGCGTGAGGGTATCGTCCAGGGATTGCACTGGTTAAGTACTGAGTTTGGGAAATTAGCCGATCAGTTTACGCCAGTAGAAAAGTCACCTGAGGATGTTGCTGATACACCCGTTGAGGATTCTGATTCAGGAACCGTTTAGCAAATTCAAATATAAAAGCCCGTCTTGCAGACAGCAGGACGGGCTTTTTTAATAAAATAGTTTTGGGTTTCTCAGTATTAAGCCGTTTCTGCATCCAAATGGGGCAGAACTTGTGCCACGATTCGATCTTTTGGCAGAGCGCCGGTAATGCGCTCCACAACCTGGCCATCTTTGAATAACATTAAGGTTGGAATGCCAATGATGCCATAACGCCCGGGGGTCGCCGGGTTTTCATCAACATCCATTTTGGCGACGCGCAATACGCCATCATATTCTTCCGCCATTGCACTAACAGATGGGGCTATCATACGGCAAGGCCCACACCAATCAGCCCAAAAATCAACCAGTACGGGTTTTTCCGATTGTATAACCTCAGACTGGAAAGTATCATCTTTTACTTCAAATGGTTTAGCCATCTTGTTTCTCCTTCAACAATTTGGTCGATTTCTTTCTTAACTATCTATAGAATAGATGGTATTGATTGTGGTATTCTTACCTGACAAATTGATTTTATAGAGTGTAACTTAAGAGACCTCTCTGTCAAGATATTGAAATTAGGAACTCATATTTAAAGGATTGGAGCGTTAAAAAATAATGGCTGAAAAAGAGCTTATAATCACCAATGGTCGTTTAGTCACCTGGAATACAGTTAATGAAATCATCAGTGATGGTGCTCTGCTTATTCGCGGGGAGTCAATCGGCGATATAGGAAAGAGCCGCGACCTGGAAAAAAAGTATCCTGGAGTTGAAAAAATTGATGCGCGAGGCCAGCTTGTCATGCCTGGGAATATTTGTGCTCATACGCACTTCTATGGTGCTTTTGCCCGCGGGATGGGCATACCAGGCCCGCCAATGAAAGATTTTCCGGATATTTTGGAGCGTTTATGGTGGCGGCTCGATCGCGCTTTGTTAGATATTGATGTCGAATACAGCGCCTTGGTATGCCTGGTTGATGCTATAAAACATGGCACAACAACGCTCATCGATCACCATGCCAGCCCTAACGCGATTAATGGCTCACTGGATCAAATCGCTGATGCCGTAGAAACGGCGGGATTACGAGCTGCGCTTTGCTACGAAGTTACAGATCGCAACGGTTCACAGGGCACGCAAGCCGGCATAGAGGAAAATGTACGTTATTTATATTCACTTAAAGAAAGGGGCAGCAGTTTATTGGCTGGTACATTTGGTCTGCATGCTTCTCTCTCATTGAGTGAAGAAACATTGGCCGCCTGTGTTGAGGCGGCCGAGGATTTGGGGACCGGTTTTCATATTCACGTCGCCGAACATGAAGCTGATGAATATGATTCGCTGAATAGATATGGAAAGCGTACAGTGGACCGCCTGGCGGACGCCGGTATTTTGGGACCGAAGAGCATCCTGGCCCATTGCGTTCATGTTGATGCCGCTGAAAAGGAATTGATTAAGGAATCCGGCGCCTGGGTGACGCACCAACCGCGCAGTAATATGAACAACGCGGTGGGCGCGGCCGATGTTGAAGGATTGATGCGTTTGGGCATCCCTGTTTGCCTTGGCAATGATGGCTTTAGCAACAACATGTGGGCAGAATGGAAAACAGCTTATCTCATGCATAAGGCAGCCCACCGTGATCCGCGACGTGCCGATGGCATGGACATTACCAAAATGGCCATATATAACAACGCTGACCTGGCTAGGATGTTTTGGGAAGGCCAGACAATAGGTAAACTCGTCGAGGGTGCCGCGGCCGATATTATTTTTGTTGATTATCATGCGACCACACCCCTCAGCGCGGGTAACTTGCCCTGGCATATCATCTTTGGATTTGAAGCAGATATGGTCACCACAACAATTGCCGCCGGGAAGGTACTGATGGCTGATAGAGAATTGCTTACCCTTGACGAAGCAGCTATCACTGCCCGCAGTCGCGAATTGGTTGCAAATGTATGGAAACGCTTTGACGATTTGAGTAATTAGATTGTAAATGTAAGGGAGATGACTTTGAAAATCGCTATTTTAGGTGGTACAGGAAATGAAGGTTTTGGCCTGGGATTTCGTTGGGCTTTGGCTGGACACGAAATTATTATTGGCTCCCGTAAAACCGAAAAAGGGGAAAATGCAGCCACCCGAATGAAAACGTTGGCGCCGGAAGGGATAATTTCCGGAACCAATAATTTGCAGGCGACGGAACAAGCCGAGTTAGTTGTGCTTTCCGTTCCTTATGCGGCGCAGGAGGCAACTTTAGAGGCGGTTATGCCCGCATTGAGCGGAAAATTGCTTGTCACCGTTGTCGCGCCAACGGGAGAAAAAGCGGCACGGGTCTGGCGTCTACCCAGTGGCGTGTCGGCCGCTGAAGAGGCCCAGCAGCAGGTTGGAGATATTACACGTGTTGTTGCCGCTTTCCAGAATATCGGTGCGCACCATCTGTTGGACGCCAGGCACAAAATGGACTGCGATGTTCTCGTTTGTGGGGATAAGGGAGCCGACAAGAAGATCGTGATGCAGTTAAGCGAAGATGCCGGTATGCGAGGTGTGAACGCCGGGGTTTTACAAAATGCCTCGGTTGCTGAAGGATTAACCTCGCTCCTGATCGCCGTCAATGTAATTTATAAGGCTAAAAGTGCGGGGATTCGTATCACCGGCTTGTAATTAGACAATCCGCAGATGGCACAGATTGCGTAGAAAAGGTGAAATTAGAACCAAAAATCTGTGCCGCCGGTGAAATCTGTGGAAAATTTTTTGCTGGATTAATTTGTATACGTTCATGAATTCAGAACTATCGTTAACGGCCGTCCCCGGCTTGCCACCCTTCCAGCCAGGAGATGATGTGGCCACAATCCTGTTGGCAGCTATGCGTAGGGACGGCATGTTCCTGGTTAATGGCGATGTGCTGGTTATAGCGCAAAAAATCATCTCTAAGGCCGAAGGCCGGATTGTCCAACTTGAAACCGTTGAGCCGGGTCCTGAAGCACAGGAGGTGGCTGCTCTGACCGGTAAAGACCCGCGCTTGGTGGAGCTGATACTTCAAGAAAGTGATGAGATCTCGCGCATAAGCCCTGGGGTATTGATCGTGCGCCACCGCCTGGGATTTACCAGTGCGAATGCGGGTATAGACCGCTCCAACGTGGCTCAGGACTGGCAAGGGGAGCAAGTTTTACTCTTGCCGGAGGATCCGGACCGCTCAGCGGATAACATTCGACGAGAGATCGCAGACCATCTTGGCCTGGATGTGGGGGTTGTGATTAGTGATAGTCATGGCCGGCCGTTTCGTTTGGGAACGGTAGGTGTCGCTATCGGTGTGGCCGGTATTCCCGCTTATTGGGACCGCAGGGGGGAGATCGATCTGCATGGATATGCTTTACAGCACACGGATGTGGGGGTAGCGGACGAGATAGCGGCCGCAGCGGGATTGGTCATGGGTCAAGGGGCGGAGGGCTTACCGGTTGTCCTGGTCAGGGGATTGAACTTCCCTCAAATGAACGGAAAGGCCAGCGATCTGATCCGCCCTAAAGAAAAAGATTTATATCGACCGCAAACGACGGAAATGATTCCTTAGTGTTCTTCACCTTCTAAATCCGCGCCACTGAGTTCTTCTTCCAGGGTATGCCATAACCAATTGAAATGCTTCAGTCGCTTTTTTGCGGCGCGTCTGGCTGGCTTGGTATGCATGCTGTTTACAGTGCGCTGCTGCCATTCAACTTGCCGGCCCTGTTCGATAATTTCTTGGACAGTGGTCGGTTGGAAACCGGCGAGCGACCCACCGCTCCAATGGAAAGCGGCCGTCAACCCGATTTTTGATAATTTGTCGGCATCCCACAAAACCATGGCTTCCAGGTCATTGAGTGGTTCATCACGCCATAAACCTACATGAGATTCGATGGCATGAGCAACCCGTTCCACTTTCTCTGCCGGAAAATCAGTTTTGGGTAAATAGAGCCGGGCAAATTCCGCTCCGGCCAGCGCATGATTGCCCTGACTGGATTTACGCACGTCATGAAGCCAGGCCGCTGCTTCAACAATATCCAGATCAGCGCCGGTTAATTTGGCCAATCGTTTGGCCAGTCTAACAACTGTGGTGACATGTTCCCAGCGGTAGTTGAAGGAGACATCGCGAGAGCCGTATCTGTCAACGATTTCTTGTTCTGTTGCTTCCTTCATCACGTTTTTGATGGCTTTTCGCCAGGATAGTTTTTTAACCGGAGCAGCTCTTTTCTTACTCAAGAGGATGAATTACTCCAGGGGTAGGGTGTGATGGGTTCGATGCCGTAATAAAGTTCCACAATACGGCGAAATATGGGCGCGGCCACAGCAGAACCTTCACCGGCATTTTCCATGATCACAGCAATGGCAATTTCTGGCTGATCAATCACGGTTCCGTCCGCCTTTGTATAGGGGGCCACGGGAACGTAACCGGCAAACCAGGCGTGTGAATCATTAGGTGGCGCTTCGGCCGTACCTGTTTTACCGGCGACCTGTATGGGCAGGCCCTCAAAGCGATCCGTTGCTGTGCCCCAAGGTCCATTGGCTACATTCCATAGACTCTCTCTCACGACAGCTAATTGCTCATCGGCTAGAGGAAGCCGGCCATTTTCTTCGACAGGCCATGCTTCCTCAGGCGCGCCACCACCAGCGCCAATGCGGTCGACTAGCTTGGGTTGATAGATGGTGCCTCCATTGGCAACGGCGCCTAATATAGTGGCGATTTGTAGGGGGGTTACCTGGACGAACCCCTGCCCAATGGCCATGTTAACCGCATCCCCGGCGGCCCAGCCTTCACCATGATTGGTCATTTTCCATTCCGGATCAGGAATTAAACCAGGACTTTCTGCTGTTCCTACAAGCCCCGTCTCCTGACCGAGACCAAAGGCAAAAGCGGTTTCCGGCAGCAATGTATTGTCTTGGCCGTCCAAATTATAGCCAACATCATAAAAGCAAGTGTTGCAGGAAACCACAAGCGCCTGCTTGAGACTGACCGTGCCGTGACCCCCTTGCCGCCAATCTGTTTTGGCATATTCCTCTCCAAGGCGAGTCCAAACGCCGATGCTTGTATAAACCGTATCCGGCGTGTATTGTCCACTGTTCAGGGCAGCGGCCATTGTGATAATTTTGAATACAGACCCGGCCGGATAAACTCCTTGGGTCGCCCGGTTGACCAGGGGACGGCCGGGATTATTAAGAACATTGGTTAGAGCTACATCAGAACCAGGTCGCAGGGCGTCAAATATGGCCGGATCATAGGTAGGGTAACTGGCCAGAGCCTTCACATCCCCATTGTTAACATCAAGGACGACAACAGCGCCGGAGTGGCCGATGGGATGGGTTTGCACGGCCTCGGCCAGAGCCTGTTCTACGGCAGCCTGAAATGTATGGTCAATGGTGGTGAAAATACTGCGCGATTGCAGCGGATCTTTTTCGGCCAGGATAGTAACAAATTCTCCATTTGAGCCGACAACGCTCAAGGTTCCACCGCGTTCACCATTCAGGTAATCCTCGCCCCAGGCTTCGACTCCCGTTCGGCCGACCATTTCATCACCACGATATCCCTGGTTTAAATAAGAATCAATCTCTTCGGCCGGAATAAATCCCGTATAACCGACGATGTGTGGAGCCACGCCGCTGTCCGAGTAAATACGGGAGTTGCGCGCTTCCGGCGGAGCCAGCCCGGCGTTGATATAGGGCTGCAAGTTGAGAATGTGCTCTTGTAGCAGCGATTCAGGGATGTCGCCCACGGGAACATACCAATCGGGTTGGGCAGAGGCGTACATTTCCTTTATTTCTTCCGGCGTTTTTCCCAGGACGGCACTGAGCGCGTTTAGCATTCCGGCTTCATCCACAATTTGACCGGGAATAACGCCCAGGCTGATCGCCTTCCCTTGAAAGGCCAGGGCGTAACCGTTAGCATCATAGATACTGGCCCGTGAAGGGATTTTATATTCCATTGCCAAACGGTTGCCCCCTTCAAGCTCAGGCAGAATGAGTCCCTCGCGCCATTGAATGCCCCAGCGATTGTCTTCATAGACCAGGGGTACGGTATATTCGCGAGTGATGGGGCCAACGACGGCCGTATCCCAGGTGACGCTCACACCAAATTGGGCTTCTCGGCCATCTTGTACCAGGGATACCGGTTGGACTGAAACGTTCTGAACGGCGGCCGTTTCCATGGCCTCCTCATAACGCTGTACAAAAGATTGGCTGTCGACCAAAGCCTGGCTTTGTGGGGAAAGTAGGCTGTACATACCGATATAATCCCCAGATTCCCAGGCACGATAAAAAGCGCGAGCGTACCCGCCGGCATCTTCGGTTATGATTTCTTCTGAACCGGTTGGTAAAACCGCTTCAGATGTTGGGATGTTGAGCGCAGCGTCTGCCCCCTGTGCGTTCTCCGGGAAGGGGAATCCCTGATTGCCACAGGCCACTGCTAAAAGGGTTATAAGCGATAAAAGGGTCAATTTCAATTTCATCACTGAGGAGGGATTATACATAACCATGACATAAGCCGGGTAATTGGCGGATTGCCTTAATCATGTGATAAGGATTGGTCGCTGAGAATATCATCAATTTCCACCAGGTGTAAACCCTCCCATAGATAAATATCGAGACTAATGCGCAGGTCCTGTGAAACGACAACGCCTTCCGAGCGTAATATTTCTGCTTGTTGGTTAGCGCTGTGTTCACGATTGACAATGCTGATTCGCCCCTGGCTGTTGATGACGCGTTGCCAGGGAATGTCATGATAATTGGGATCAGATTGCTTATCTTTCAAGGCGTTCAAGGCGTAACCCACAGCCCGTGCGGCCCGTGGACGGCCGAGCATCTCAGCGACACGGCCGTAGCTGGTCACCTTGCCGCGTGGTATGCGGCGCACAACAGCGTAGACTTGCTCGTAAAAATTCCCTTTTGGCTTGCCCATGCCATGATTATACCGGAATATAAGCCGGATGTTCGTATCCTTGCCTGAAATGGGCAAAGATTTGGCGATCAGCTAAACTCCATATTGGCAAGGTGATGTCCAAATCGCCAATGAACATTTTAGGCAAATTGTTCTACGTTCAGAGTGGAAACTATATGAGAAATATTTTTGACAATGTTTATAATGATTTAACCGTGCTCGTCACCGGACATACAGGATTCAAAGGTTCCTGGTTGACCACCTGGCTGTTGGAATTAGGGGCGAGCGTTGTCGGATACAGTCTGCAAGAGCCGCCGACAGTGCCCAGCAATTTTGTTGTATCCAACCTGGGCGAAAAGATGGTGGATATCCGAGGTGATATTCGGGATTATGACCGGTTGCGTGAAGTGATCCGCAAAGCCAGGCCTGATTTGATATTCCACCTGGCAGCCCAACCGATCGTCTTGCATTCCATCAGTAAGCCTAAGTTAACCATCGACACCAATGCCGGGGGTACGGTAAACGTACTCGAATCCATTCGGACAACCGATTCCGTACGGGCATTGGTGAGCATCACCACCGATAAAGTGTACGCCAATCGGGAGTGGTTGTGGGGATACCGGGAGTCAGACCGCCTGGGAGGGCATGATCCGTACAGTGCCGGCAAAGGAATGGCCGAGTTGGCCATTGCCTCCTACCGGGAAACGTTTTTCCCCTCACTGCGCTATGAGGAACACGGCGTGGCTATCGCTTCGGTGCGTGCGGGAAATGTTATTGGTGGCGGTGATTTTGCCGACTTCCGCCTTGTTCCGGATTGTATGCGCGCATTAATGGCCGGGGAACCGATTGGCGTTCGCAATCCTTTAAGCATCCGACCCTGGCAGTATGTATTGGAACCGCTCAGCGGTTATTTGTGGTTAGGTGCTCAATTAATACAAAATGGACCTCAATTTGCTGAGGCCTGGAATTTCGGACCTCAAGAACAGCGTGGTGTTCCCGCCCAACAGTTGGCTGAAAAATTGGTGGAGCTTTGGGGGGACGGCCGTTGGGAACATACGGATCCTGGTTACGCTAAAGTAGAAACCGGGCAGCTCCGCCTGAGCTGGGAAAAAGCGGCAACCTATTTACAGTGGCAGCCTGTGTATTCGTGGGTAGAGGCTTTAAGTGAGATTACAGCCTGGTTCAAAGCTTTCCAACAGAGCCAATCCGGCGATGTCGATATGTACGAGGTTGCCCGCGAGCACATCGCCAACTATGTGTCCAGAGCGAAGGAGCAGGGATTAGCCTGGAGCCGCTAAGTAAAAGCAACTATGTTTTAATGGTTGTCATTTCGAGAACCAACACATCGCAAGCTCTGTTCTATGAGCGAAGAAACACCAGTTTGTCATCCTGAACGCAGTGAAGGATCTTGCGCTTCCTACCGGTGAAAGATTCCTCACGCTGTTCCCTTCGGCTAGCTCAGGGCAGGCTGGAATGACGGTTTGAGAAAGTTTGTTTCTTAGCAGCAAAGCG
>JANQGC010000336.1 GCA_028277515.1 Anaerolineae bacterium | reverse complement strand
CAAAGCTGTCCAACTCATCGCTCACATGCTCCGGCAGCACCTCGGCCAACCGTCTTTGCATCTCAGCCAGCAGCCCGGCCCGCGGCCTGGACACTTCCTCCAAAACAGTTTCCAAAAAGCGGCGATCAGCCCGGAAACTTAAGCCGCTGGTCACCGCCGATTCCAGGTGATGCGCCTCGTCAACAATTAAATCAGCGAAAACCGGCAGTACATGGTTTTCATTGGCCACATCGGATAAAAGCAGCGCATGATTGACAATCACAATATGGGCTTGTTCCGCCCGCTGGCGAACCAACTGTACCGGGCAGCCTTCCATCGCACACTGATCCTGGGTGCACACGGCGTTATCCCCATTGAGGCGCGACCAGGCCAGGCGCTCACCTGGCGAGCGCAGAGGCAGTTCGGCCACATCAGCCGTCTCCGTTCTCGGCAGCCAGAGTAAAATGCGTGCGTAAAGAGCCATCTCATCCGCGCTGCTCGGTCCGCTGCGCCGCATCTGTTGGAAGAGGCGTGTGCACAAATAGTTACTCCGTCCCTTACGCACGGCCGCGCGCAGGTCAAAGGGCAAACTCTTCTGCATCTCCGGAATATCTTTTTGCACAAGCTGATCTTGTAGATTGATTGTATTGGTGGAGATGACCACACGCCGGCCGTTTTCCGCCGCCCAGAATGCGGCCGGCAGCAGATAGCCGATACTTTTGCCCGTACCCGTGCCCGCTTCAATTAAAACATGGTCGCCCTCATTAAAGGCTTGAGCCACAGCGACCAGCATCTCTTCCTGCTCCGGGCGGTATTCAAACCCCTCAAACACCTGGCTGAAATTACCCCCAGGCTGGATCAGCCCGGCGATCAGGTCGATGTCCAGGGTATTGATATGCTCCCTGGCCACGACAGCTTTTCCTTCCAATTTGGGCGGTTTAAACAGTTTGGGCAGCCGGCCGCGCTGGCGCAGCTCCTCCCCACTGAAAGCATGCCTGGCTCGTTCAGCCAGCACCTCTTCAAAAAACAGAGTTTCCGGCCAGCCCAGGCGCTGTCCCGCCTGAACGATCTCATCTAACTGGGCAAGAGGAACTTGCAGCGCCTTTTCGCGCAAAGCTAGAAAAAGCTCCAACGTCAGTTCGGCATCGGCCGACGCCCGGTGCGCCTGCCCGCCGTCCGGCAAGGGTAACAGCAGGAAATCGGCCAACGCCCCTAAACCAAAACGCCCCGCTTCCGGCACCAGGATCGAAGCCAGGGTGACGGTGTCGATGCGGTGATTGCCATAAGCCAGGCGCTCTTCGCGCAGAAATCCAAGGTCAAATTCGATATTGTGGCCGATAAGCACATGGTTGGAGAGATGCGGCCGTAATTGTGCGCGCACCTGGACCATCGTCGGCGCATCCTGCACCATGACATCAGTGATCCCTGTCAGGCGCGTGATCTCCGGCGGAATATCCCGCTGAGGATAAACAAGTGAGCTGAACTCATCGACGATCTCATTGCCGCGGAACGTGATCGCCGCCACCTCAATGATCTTATCGCGCGACGAGTCCAAACCCGTCGTCTCAATATCCACCGCCACATACGTATTCAGCATCAGACAGAAATCACTTCATTAACCATTCCCAGTTCACCATTTCACAATTAATTATTGCTTACCGGTTGTCTCCATCACCCCCAATCTTCCCTCTTTCCAACCTGGAGAACAGCTTATCCAAATTCGCCTCAGCCACTTCCTGCAGGGAGATGTCCAATTCCGTACAAATCTGAGCTAAATACCATAGCACATCACCCAGTTCATCCTTTAGCGACAGCCGATCCTTTTCCGAGATTTGCCCTTCTCGATCGCGAAAAATCTTCTTCACCTTGCCGGCCACTTCACCGGCCTCGTTGACCAGCCCCATCGTCGGGTAGACGATAGGATGATCCATCTGAATTAAACTCCAGGTCTTGCGCGACTCCCGTTGGTAGACATCAAAATTCTCAAGCTTCATGCGGCACTAACTTCCCAATAAAGATAATAAGCAGGCCGATGATTATAGCACATTTATTCTAATCGTTGATAATTTTTACATAACCGGAAAATTCCAACCACGATTGATTTTTACTTTCAATTTAGAGCATTGCCCTTTACTACAACCCGCCTCAATCCCGCGTTGAACCAAACTATCCGCCGCTGAACGCTTCAAGACATTGAGCCAGGCACGGACATTGAGCAGTAAGTAGATCAGCGTATTTTGGTTGGCAATTGCCGCAGCATTGCGCAGCTTCGGCCGTTCGATGCCATAAGCAACAGTACGACTAAAGACGCGCTCGACAGCCGCGCGCTGCTTGTAAATCGCTTTGTACTGTTCCGTTTGGCGGTCAAGTTGGTTACGAATCCTGGCCCGGCTGCCGTCGGCATGACCAATTTGCAGCCGCCATCCGGCCACTTTTTATGGTTGATAGGGCAGGCCGAAGCCGTTAGTTCAGGATGGAGCAGGGGACAGGCGTGGCGGCCTCTGCGGTGTTGGACCATGGATGTGCGGTTGATGAAAGAGCTTTTGAGCGGCATGGTCAGATTGGCGGGACACCGGAATCATAATCGCTTGGGTCACCGGACATTGACGTTCAAAACGAGGCTGGCAGTGGGCGGCCAGCAAGAATCAAGGTAAATGAGGTTGACTTTTCAACCATCGTTTCCAAACGGCAGGTATGTTTATATGTAACATGGGGATTCTCCTTATTTGGTTTGTGTTTCGTGACAAAAACAGTTTACCAGAGAGAACTCCCCACTTTTCTTGAGAACGCGACTGTGGGTGACCACCAGTCGCGAAAAATGTATCAGCCATCACGCCCAATGTAGCTTCGGCCACGAATGCCGTGATGTTGTTTCAATGCGCTATATTGGGTTCAATTCCCAATTGTGTTACCATTGAAAATCACGACAGACCCCTCAGGTCTGCCATTTGTATGTTGCTCATTCTTAATTTAGAGTATGTGATCGATGAAAAAATTCTTCAAAAATTTGTTCAAGTCAGAATCGGAGTATCCCATCACTGTTGTATCGGGATTGCCGCGCTCCGGTACATCAATGCTGATGAAAATGCTGGAAGCGGGAGGCATTCCCCCTTTGACGGACAAGATTCGGGCGGCCGATGATGATAACCCCAAAGGATATTACGAATTTGAGCGGGTCAAGGCGATGGACAAGGGAGATACGGCCTGGCTCAAAGATGCTCAAGGTAAATCCGTGAAGGTGATTTCCGCTTTGCTCAAGCACCTGCCGGCCGATTACCAATACAACATCATCTATATCCGCCGCAACATGTCAGAAATCCTGGCCTCACAGCGCAAAATGCTCATTCGTCGTGGGGAAGATCCGGACAAAATGGATGATGAACAAATGGCAGCGCTCTTCAACAAACATGTCGCCCAGGTCGAAAAATGGTTGGCTGAACAGCCCAACATGACTGTGCTCTATGTCCATTACAGCGACGTTCTGGCCGATCCCCTGCCGCAAATCGCAAAAATCAATGAATTATTAGGTGGAGGGCTAGACACCCAGGAGATGGCCAATATGGTTGACCCATCCCTTTACCGCAATCGCCAAGAACAGCCAAACGCAGCCTCTTAACGAATAACAGACCGGTGAAAAAGGCACCGCTGCAACTCATCCTCATTTTTTTTACATTGTTGATCCCTGCCACGTTCACGCTTGCTTTTCAGGGGGAAAGCCCACCCACAAAAACAACGGTGTTATACGACAGCGCCCTGGGAGGCACACCAGATTCGCAGGGCTTTGATTTCTTGGCTATCGGTTTGCAAGCGAACCAAAGTTATATTGACGGGTTGACGATCCTGGACAGCTCGGCCGAACTGGGCGATTTGGCTGGATACTTTAATAACCAGGACATTGTTTTTGACCGCACCCAGGGTTATGAAGTTCAATTTATCGTCCAGATCCAGGAGGAAAACCACAGCAACGGTAATCGAGCCGGATTTAGCCTCATCGTGCTCAGTGATGACCTGCTGGGAATTGAATTGGGATTCTGGACCAATGAGGTTTGGGCACAGGAAGGAGGAACCGATCGTCTGTTCCGGCATGCTGAAGGAGCCGTTCTGGACACCACTTCTGCCCTGATCCAATATCGTTTGCGCATTGAAGGAGAAAATTATGCGCTCTTTGCCAATGATGCTCAGATTTTGGCCGGACCCGTGCGCGATTACACGGCATTTAGTGGAGCCATCGATCCCTACGAAACAGCGAACTTATTATTTCTCGGAGATAATACCCGCAGGGCCGGGGTCAAATCCGCGATTCGCTATGTCGCTGTAGAAACGGCGGACTCAGCGACAGAAACGCCCACACCCAGCGCAACTTTCACAACCATGCCCTCGCCAACGCCTTCAGCCACACCCAGCCCATCCTCCACACCGGAACCCTTTGAGACGGCCACCCCGTCACCGACGCCTACAGCCACCCGGCTGTATTTCTGGTGGCTGCCCTGTACGGCCGGCTATCCAAAATAAAAAGCGCCAGGCTGCATGGCCTGACGCTTTTTCTGTGTATAAAGGATTCCTATTTCAGGGTTTTTTCAATAGTCCACTTTGTAATCGCGATTTCCAAATCGCGCTTGCTCGCGCGCTCTGGAACGCGAAAAGGATTTCGCGGTTACAGCATGGAAGTTACCAACTACTGATAAACCGGTAAATTTACTTTAACCCACTTTTACTTCAATGCGCTTCGGCTTTACTTCCTCAACTTTAGGAACGTTAAGGGTCAACACGCCATCGGTGTAGGTAGCTTCAACAGCCTCAGCATTCACATCGACCGGGAAGCGGAAGCTGCGGCCGAATTTGCCGGAGCGGCGCTCACGAATATGGTAATTTTCTTCTTCTTTTTCCTCTTCTTCCAGGATTTCGCCTTTGATAGTTAAAACATTATCTTCAAAGGTGATTTCGACATCCTCTGGACTGATGCCCGGAACAGAGGCCTTGACAACGAAGTTCTCATCGTTCTCAATCACGTCGACATCTAAACCCAACAGGGAAGAATAGCGGCGTGTCCAATCCATCGGCTGATCCAAAAATCGACCGAACTCATTAAAGTGTCGCATACGGTTTACTCGGGGATTCCAACGTACAATTCTCATTTTTAATTTATCCTCCAAAATTTCTCTTGGTTAACTTTTCACTATTGTTATTAATTTCGTTATCTACCTTTCCTATTTTCTCGTAAAGATATTAGATCTTTGTATATCAAGCATAAGAAAAATATTGGAGGAACATTTGTATATTGTTAACGGGGTTTGGGCGCAGGATGTCAGACTGGTGATAAGAGAGGCCGGCCCTTATTCGCTTAAAGGGATTTCCACAAAATCCCGTTCACCTACAGACAAGCGTTGATTACTTTCCGGCTCATATAACCCGACACGAAGACGCAAACCATGCAAACTCCCCTCTTCCGGCAGAGCCAAGTCATGGGCATCAATAATAAACTCTCCTGGAACCCAGCCTGTTGTCGGCCGCGTCCAGTTGGCCGGCTGGCCATCCGACTGGGCGATGATCCTGCCCGATTCATCCACCAGGTGGACGAAGACATGATAGGCTTGATCCATCTCTGCAAGCGCTCTCCAGATGAAGGTAACTGTGTAGGGAGAATCATCCAGCACGTTATACCCTTCTAGTGCAACCTTGCCATCAAACGTCTCCTGAATAGGAACTGCGATCTCCGGCAGGTCAAAGATACGCTGTGGGGCATCAATAGACACCGTTCCCAGAGGAATAGATGCTTGCAGGAAGAATTGGTAAACACCACTCTCTAAATCTGCAGGAAGTTGCAGGGCTATCTGCCGGCGTAATGGACTGCCCTCTATCCAGGGGTCCCCTACAGCGGAATGTAAAATTGGGAGCTGCCAGCTATGAGCTACCTGGCCATCTTCATCAAGCAGTTGCAGCGTAAATGTTTCAGCGACAGGACCACCTTCAGGCTGCCAGAACAGGGTCAACAACAGCAGGTCACCCGGTGCGGCCGTCTCCCGATCCTGGTTATATCCCGTTAAAATTAACCCTGTTGCAGGCACAATTTCTTGCCGGCTATATTGCGGATTCACCTCCACAGGGTCATCGGATGGTTGAACCGTCACCTGGCCAATAACAGCAGTTGGACCCACCACTGATCCATCAGAGCCAGTAAAGGTCAGAGGAGCCAATGTCTCTAAATCAAAAAGGGTTAACACCAGGTCATATTCACCTGGCGGCGTGCCGGGTAGGACCTGAATCTCTCGACTATCCCAGACCCACTGACCTGCGCCCCGCTCACGGGTAGGCGGTGGGTCCTCAAACAGGCGTGGTCGCTGTGTTTCTTTGTCACTCCACAATAGACTATCCGGACCGGCCAACCAGATATTGGATTGCAAGACTCTATTCGTTGTCTCCAGGGTGGTCCAGGCCAGGTCGATGTCAAAGGTTTGGCCGGAGATGGTGTTCTCCGACGGCAGCGTGTAACCCTCAAACTGCTGGCCCTCCGCTTGAAGCATCATTGGGTTTTCAACTACTGCTGCACCGCCCCTGTTTATGGGAGTTATTCCTCGGTCTACAGCAAGGAGCTTGAACAACAAAAGTGACAGACCGAGAATGACCAACAGCCAATATTCGGGTATTACCTGGTTTACCCTATCATCACCCTCAATTGGAGGCTGATGTTTACGATACAACAGCACGGCCGTTGCCACGACACCGGCAAAAGCCAGGACACTCAATAAGGACAGAAATGTTCGCAGCAATGTCGGCTGCCAGCGAATTTCAATCCTATGCTCGCCTGACATAACAGGAAAAGTGATCAAGCCAGCAGGATCGCTCGGCGTAATCGGCACCTCAACCCCGTCCACCTCGGCACGCCAGCCGGGAAAGGCAAAGCTGAGATAACGGGCAGTGAACGCGTCTGGGGAATTGACCACGGCCTCTGCCGCTAGAGGGCTGTATTGGACATCCGCGGTAGCTCCAGGTGGAAGGACGTCCATATCAAAACGCTGCGGTGTCTGGCCGTTTTCGTAATCGGCAAGCAGGGGTGAATCTGACGGCCGTTTTTGCACGGTGCGTGGAAAATAACTGCCTTCCGGGTCCACGCCAACAAGTCCGGTCGCCTGCTCATAAGCATGGACATCAACGATGGTGGGAAAGAGATTTTCCGGGCAGTAGCGGGGATATAAATTGGGCAGTGATTCCAGGATCAAGAGACCGGCCGCCGCTAACAGGACAAGATAGGGTACAAAACCACTTTTACGTTTGGCAAGGTCAGGGGCATTGTTGGTCAAAGCAAAAGGCGCACCGGCAAGGAAAGCGACAGGTAGGGCGGCACGGCCGATAAATCGCCAGGGAAACTGCACGAAATCAATGAGTGGCACAGCCTCCCAAATCGGCAGTGAAGCAGGCAGGGACATGAATAAGAAGAAAAAAGCAGCCAGCCCCATCATAATTATATGCTCGCGCTGCTCGCGGCTAATATCCTTTTTCCAAAATAACGTGGATAAGCCTAGTAGCGCCAAAACCGTAGGAATCCAGCCTAAACGGATGGGCAGCGGCGGATTGAGCAAGTTGGGGTCTTCAGCGGCGGCCGGGGACAGGATTTCCGACCAGGAAGCAAAGTTAAAATGAAAATCATTATTGCGTGTGGTTGTTGATTGGCTGAGGGTGACCTGGTCCATCTCTAACAGCGCCCCACCTGTATAAAACAGGGTCATCCCTAAACCCAGGCCAAATAATAATAGCAACCGTATCGTTAATGTCTGCCAACCCAATTTTTTCAGCCAGGCGATAACCAATAAGTAAATGAAGAGCACGGGTGTGAAGATAAAGGTTGAGATATTATGGCTTAAGGATAAGAAAGCCAGGGAGAAAACAGAGGCTAGAAATGTGGGCGCAGAACCTTGAATGATCCAACGCCTGCCAATCCACAGCAGTAGGGGCAACAAGGGCAGCGCCAGTGATTCCGGCGCATTGCCGCGCACGAGGGCGTCCAGCAAGATATATGGAGCGCCCATATAGGCCACGGCGGACAAAATGCCCGCTCGCGGCCCAGACACATCTTTGACCCATAAAAACATAAACCAGCCGGAGGCCAGGATGCAGAAAGCATAAAAAAGATTGGATGCCGCCGGTAAAGGCAAACCTAGCAAGTGCGGACCGAGGACGGCATAGAGAGGGGTTGGTTCTCGGTAAATGAAAAATGGATAGCCGTATCCCAGGGCCAGGTCAGGCAGCCAGCGCGTAAAATAGAGTCCGTTTTCCCAGGCATGGCGCATCGCCGCAATGCGGTGCACATGTAAATGGCCATCATGGGTACAGGGAACCATGCCCCAGCGCATTAAGGGTGCGATCAACGGCAGGCCCAACAGCGTTACGAGCAGAAGGTGGCGGAGGGTCGCCGGAACTTTGCGCCAATAGTTCATCAGTTACTTGCCGGCAATTAGATTATCACGCTGCGCAATCAGACGGCAGTTAGCCAGTTTGGCACTGTTCCATTCTTCCCATGAGGGCACGGCCGTTTCAAATGTAGCTTGTCCGGTGTCAATGCCTTGCTGGTAAATGACTCGCACATCATGCCAATCCCCAGCCCTCATGTCTCGAATAATCAGATCCACATCAAGCCGTCAAATATTCCCTACAAATATCCTAAACCGCGCAGGCGCTCTTCAACCTGGGCAGATTCGCTGCTGTTAAACGCCTGTTCATCGGCCAATTCAATCTCGCCATCTTCCTGGTCGTATATGACATGGCGCTCCTCTGTGAAAATCTCGGCCAACACCCGGCCATCCATCACCCCAGGTACTCGCTCGCCCAGTAAATGCATAATCGTGGGCGCCAGGTCCATGATATTTTTTTCAGGGAGCTTTACCCCTTGCCGTATCGTCGGCCCTTTGGCCAGAAAAACGCCTTCGCTGCGATGACAACCGGAATCGCCCCGGATTTGATTGGTCATGATCTTGCCCTCGGTGGCAAAGAGAGGGCAGGCGATCATATTGTAATCATCAAGAATTAAATGAAGATCCGGCCCTTTGGCTGCATAAGGGCCATGATAGGCTGTCTCACCCTGGATAACCCGGCTAAGAATCGGACGGCCGTGCTGATCACGCAGTTCTTGCAGGGCATCAATCACTTCTTGCCGTTTATCTACAAATTCCTCCTGGGTCACAATGCCATGCGCTTCCCGTCCCTTCACGTTTAGATACACCTGGCCTACATGACCCATGCTGTAGGCGATAGTACGCCCCCAATCGACGCTGTCAAAGCTGAGAAAACGGCCGATAACATTATTGCGCGTGTTTTTTGAGACACGGGTCACCAGATTTTGCAATCCCAGCCGCTCGATCCACCGGTAGGCGTTTGATGGGGTAATGCCATAACGGAAGGCCAACGCTTTCAACTGCGTCCAGGGATCGCGCCTGAGCTTCATCAGCCCTTTTTCCATGAAAAACACATTGAGGTTGACCATATTATGCAGCGGACCGAAGCCATGATCGGACATGACCATCGTCGAGGCCTCACCGGGCAGTTTTTCCATTAAGCGGCCGATATACTCATCGACCAACTGGTAGCCGTCACGAATCGCATGCTCAAAAGGAGTGGATTCAAAACGGGGATGATCATGATCCATAAAGCGCCAAAGCGCATGTTTCATCACGTCCATGGCGATAAAATGAACCATGAATACATCAAGCTTATGCTGTTCCATTAAATGCAGCGCCCACTGCCCGCGTGTGTGGATCAGGTCATATAGATCGGCGATAAATTCAGCTTCCAATCCTGGTTTATACTGAATGTTTGGGGCCACACGATAAGGACCGCAATCTGGCTGCGATCCGGCCAGCAAATCCGGCGGTTCGCTAATCTGGCCGGACTTGGGACTTAACAAGCCGCCGATCACAAAGCCGTTAAGTTTAGCCGGCGGGTAAGTTACAGGAACGTTCATGACCCCCAAATGGTAACCGGCGTCAGAGAGCCGCTGCCAAATCGTGGGTTGGCGAATTCGCGTCGCATTGACCAGGGTGAAATTGTCGCCGTGCGGCTGAATGAAGTCAAAGACGCCGTGCTTACCTGGGTTGCAGCCGGTCATGAAGGTTGGCCAGGCGGGACTGGTCACCGGGGGAAGGGTAGAAAGCAGATCGCCATGTACGCCTTCATTCATGATCGCCGCCAGGTTAGGTAAATAACCCGCTTCCGCCCAGGGGCGGACCAGGTTAAATGTTGCGCCGTCAAATCCAATAATCAGTAGTTTCATTACGATTACAGATCTGAGGTCTTAATGAAAGTTCAGAAAATAAATCGGGAATCAATGATTGCACAGATTTTGCCGTTAACCCTACACCGTAACCGAAAATTCCAATTTTCGTCGGCGCGAAATGAATTTCGCGGTTACGCCATTGAAAAATCTGCGTCATTGGCGTAATCTGTGGATAAATCCTATTACCGAATTAATTATTTTACTTACATAAAGAACTCAGATCTGTTCGACTTCCTCGCTTTGAATGATCTCACGAATATAGTATACGGTTTTGCCCTGCGCTTCATAATACGTGCGCACGACAAGCTCAGCCAGGAGACCCAACGCTATGAATTGTACGCCGAGAATGACCAGCAAAACGCCCAGTAAGAGCAGCGGCCGTTCTCCAATCTGATAAGCATGAAAGCCGGTCCATCCACCTGTGATTCCGGCCCAAATCTTGCTTAAGCCTAATAACAGCAGAATTAAAAAACCCAGCGCCCCCATAGGAAACCCGATGTTGCCAAAAAGATGCATCGGCCGGTCGCTATACTTACGCAGAAAGAGAATTGTGAACAGATCGACGATCACCCGAAAGGTGCGCGAGATGCCATATTTCGATTCACCGGCCACGCGCGGGCGGTGATTAACAGCGACTTCTGTCAATTGAAACCCGGCGAAAGAGCACATTTCAGGGATGAAGCGGTGCATCTCACCATACAGATGGAGTTCGCGCACAACCTCTGCGCGAAACATTCGCATGGAGCAGCCGCGATCGTGCAGATGCACACCGCTGGTCGTGGTGATGAGCTTATTGGCGATGCGCGATGGGACCTTGCGCATGAGCAGCGCATCCTGCCGGTTCTGCCGCCAACCATTGACGACATCACAATCCCCTTCTTCTATTCTAGCCAGCAGCTTAGGAATATCGGCCGGGTCATTCTGGCGATCGGCATCCAAGGTGACGATATAACGGCCCTGGGCATGATCAAAGCCGGCGGCAAAGGCGGCTGTCTGCCCGTGGTTGCGCCGAAAGCGAATGATCACAATACGGCCGTCTTCCTCATGCAAATCACGCATGAGTTCAAAGCTGCCATCACTGCTGCCATCGTCAATGTAGATGACCTCATAATCGAGATTAAGCGGGTCGAGGGCTTCTTTGATTTCGGCCGTCAACAGCCGTAAATTTTCTACTTCGTTAAAAACCGGGATAACCAGGCTTAAATCCTTCGTTATCATAAAATTGATTGTATCACGGTGGGGTCTTTGCTCAAGCAACATACCCTAAATCGCGCAACTTCTCCATAACCAGTGCTTCCTCTTCATCGGAGACGCCCCCATCATTCCATTCACCGGTGAGGTCAATATCTTGCCTTTGCGGCGGATTGGCAGTTTGAAAGGTCTCTGTAAATGCCTCATCTAACACCTTGCCATCCATATAATCCGGCACCGGCAAGCCGATATAATATAAAATCGTGGGCGCCAGATCGAGTAGCCTGGCGTCGGATAAATGCGTCCCTTCACGAACACCTGGTCCATTGATGCCCACGATACCGGCCATGTGATGATGTCCCGTTTGCCCGGTGCTGGGTTCAATGATCTTGTTGGAGCCAAAATCAGCGTGGCCGAAAGAGACATATCTGGCGCGGTCAGTATGCAAAACAAGATCCGGCAGGCGCTCAGCACTGATACCCTGAAAAATCTCCTCACGTTTGTAAACCAGGGGCACAACCTGGCTGCGATCATGCGGATCGCCTAGTTTTTTTGCAGCCGCAATAATTTCCTCGCGCAAAGGCTCGTATTCAGACTCAGAGACGGTGCCCTGCTGCCTTTGACCTTGCACATTCAAGTAAACTTGCCCGAAATTGCCCACGGAAAAAGCCCTGGTGCGCTTCCAGTCTACATCATGAAAGGAGAGAAATAGGCGGCGCAGCATATTCCCACCGCGGCCGCGCTTGACATTTTTGCGCATTCCAGCCAATCTTAAGCGGGTAATCCATTTTAAGGCGTTGATCGGCGTAATGCCCATTCTGAACGCCAGCCTTTTAAGTAAGCTAACTGGCGTGCGTTTGAACTTCAGCCAGCCGTTGCCGGCCAGCCAGTTATTGATATGAAAAAATTTGTGAAACGGTCCAAACCCATGATCGGATAGGACAACCTGTAAAGCATCTCCAGGAACCAGTTGCAGCATTTGGCCTAATAAGCGATCGATGGTTCCATAATAATCGAGGATGTCCGGCATCACTCTTGCTGCCATCTGTGCATCATGCAGTGGGTGTGTTTCATCAAGTAAATGCCATACTTCATGTTGTAAATTATCCGTGGTTTCAAAAACGTACAAAAATAGATCCCACGATTTGTTTTCCATCAAGTAGCATACGGCCTGGGTGCGGGCAATTTCCATTTCTTTGACCGTCTTGATGAACTTGCGCGGGTCCTGGCCGCGCCCTTTTTCCGACATATGCAGGGGAAACGGGCCGCTGTTTTCAGTAATTTCTACTTGCAGGTCTTGTGGATAGGTATATTGGCTGTCGGCGCTGGGGGTCAGGAAGGAACAAAGCATAAAGCCGTTGACCGGTTGAGGAGGATAGGTCATGGGCATGCTGACCACGCCAACCTGTCCCCCCGCACGGCCGACAATATCCCAAATAGCCGGGACGGCGCGTGTGCGGCTGCTGCTCACCTGTATCTCGTAACCATCCTGGACCGGATAAGTAAAATCAATAAGTCCATGTTGTCCGGGATTGCACCCCGTGGCAAAGGATGCCCAGGCTGATGCAGACACGGGAGGAATGGTTGATTGCAGCGAACCCTGTGCGCCACTGTTCAGGAGGTTGGCCAGGTTGGGCAGCAGCCCCTCATCAAGCCAGGGTTGCAGCAAATCGAAGGTAACGCCGTCTAAGCCGAAGACGGCCGCTTTCCGTTTGACTTGTTTTTTATCACCCATAGCGAATGACCCGTTCCCCCTAGAAATTCTCAGCGTGTGGCGAGCGCATCATTCGGGCAACACTGGAAAAAGCATATAGTAACCCGCCAATGACGCCGGCGCCGAAACGCAAGAAATAAAAAGCCAGGGACATGGCAATCGCCTCTTCCGGCAGCACCCCCAGGGGAACAAACAGAAATAGGTAAACGCCTTCTCGAACGCCTAGGCCATTAAAGGCGATAGGCAGCAAATTAATTAAGGCGATGAGCGGCACAAAAAGTGGAAAGACGCTCAACGGCAAATCAATCGAGAGCGCCCTGGCAATGCTATATTGGATGAATATTAGATTGAGCGTAAAGGGCAGGCTGATCAACAATGCTCGAAGTAAAGTAGGCAACGGGTAGCGATTTATCGTATGAACCAGCTTATCAACTCGCCCATAAAGGGGGAGTCGTTTGACAGCAGGAAAACGCTTTTCCAAAAAGTCCAGCGGATCTTTCCAGCGTACCACTAAGAAACCGGCCGGAATCCCAATGCTAATGATCGCTACCGTGGCCAGTAAGCTGGGAGGCAGGTCAACCTGCTCACTCTGAATGAAGCCATTCCACAGTAATGCCGTCAAAGCAATCAACGTGCTACCCAAAAGACCGGTCAAACGATCCATAACCACTGAACTCAAAGCTTCAGTGCCCCGTCCATAACGCTGCCGTAAGCTAACGACTTTAACGACATCTCCCCCGAAACCGGTAGGAATAAAATTGTTGGCAAAGAAGCCCACAAAATAGAGATATAACAAGTGGGTAAAAGGAGGTCTTTCATTCAGAGAGTGCAGCAAAATGGTCCAACGATACGATCGGATGAAGATATTGAATAAAAAGATAGCAAAAGCCAGCAAATACCAGGCCCAATTGATATTAGCCAGGGTTTGAACAACTTCAGCAAAACCGACCCTGCTGAGCAGCAAATACAATAGGGCTACACTTAACAGCACCTGTAATGCGCCGCGGACCTTTTTATTCTTCAGCATAACTGCTGGATTATAGCATATTGCCTCTACGCAAAAAGGATCGCTTCCCCACGATTTATGTACAAAAATATATTGCTGTGGGCTTTTGACAGTCGGTCTATCCTGATCGGGGGACTTGTCCGATTCAGGCACTCTAGATGCGGAATTTCGAGGGTCCTCATTTCCCACGCAGTTACCGATGGGGTTGCGGAAGGCGGGGTGCTCCGTATAATATGATCAGATTAGATTTTCTTGCGTTTGAATTGTAAAACTCATGTCTCCATTTTTAAATCGATTGGCGATTGCGATAAAGACAATGCGTGATGTTGGGGTAAAGATCATATGAGCAAGCAGTTCCCTTATTCTTTTGGAAAATACCAAGTGGAGGCAGAGATCGGTCGCGGCGGGTTCGGCAATGTGTTTCACGCCATTGACCAGGAACTGGATCGCTCGGTGGCAATCAAGATCCTCGATCCGATGTACATGCGCGACCAGCGTTGGGTCAGGCGTTTCCGGCGTGAGGCACGGGTCATGGCTCGTCTTGAGCACCCTAACATTGTGCCTATTTATGAGATCGGTGAGCAAGAAGGTCGACTGTTCCTGGCCATGCGTCTGATCGATGGTCCCAATTTATCAGAGGTTATCAAAGAAAGGGGTCCCTTATCATGGGATGAATCGATGCAAATTGTCAGCCAATTGGCTTCGGCTTTGGATTTCGCCCATGATCGGGATGTGATCCATCGCGATCTGAAGCCAGGCAATATTTTAATCAGTGACGGCCAGGCGCTGCTCACCGATTTTGGCCTGGCACAGTTGATGGCCAACAACAGCCAATCGATTTCTGTTACCGGGGGCATCGCCGGCACTTATAATTACATGCCCCCGGAGATTTTTATGGATGATGAGGCAACGCCGGCGGCCGATATTTATGCCCTGGGCTGCGTCATTTACGAAATGCTGGTCGGAGAAATGCTCTTCGGTGCTACGACGACGGCGGCGATCATCGGGGCACACCTGGAAGGGGTAACCCTGGATGAGCCGTTGCCCGATGCGCCGCCGGGTACACGTGAGATATTGCAAACTGCCCTGGCTAAAGACCCGGCCGATCGCTACACCACGGCGGGAGAATTGGCACAGGAATTGCAGCAAGCTACCAAAGACCGCTTGGCCGAACCCTACAGTCAATTGGAACAGGCGCTGGCTGCGGGGCAATGGCCGGAAGCATTGGCCCTCGCTGCTGAGATTCGTGAGCACAATACCGATTACCGTGATGTCGTGGCCTTGGAAGAACAGGCGCGAACGGGTCATTGGTCGGCACGGTGGCGGGAGGAGGCAGAGACGGCCGTTGCTGAAGATGATTTCGGGGCCGCACGCGGGGCACTCTTACAGTGGCAGCGCATGGATCCCGATAGTACGCAAATTACCGAAGTGAAGACACAATTAACCCTTGCTGAAAAGTATGTGGCCTTACAGGGACTGATAAACGACGAAAAGTGGCAAGAGGCGCGTTCTACAGCCAATGAGATATATACCCAGGATCCTGAATTTCGTGATATTGTTGAATTGCAGGTTCTAATTCGTAATAAATTGGTGCCAGTTGAATCGAAAAGTGAGCGTCTGGATTCAGTATCAACAGGGTCGAGCGGAGGAACTAAAATTTCCGCAGCCGCATTAAATAAAACTAATCCGCCATCGGGCCAATCATCTATTGAGCAGGTGCCGGCAACGAGCCAACCGCCCAGCCATAAGAAAGGCGAGGACGCAGGTGGGATGCCGGGTTGGATCTGGTGGGTTGGTGCGGCAGTGGTTTTGCTTGTTCTTGCCTTTGGCATCCGTGCAGCGTTTTTTGGCGGGGAGGGAACGACCGAGATAGAAGTCACCCGAGTCGTTGAAGTAGAGGTTACCCGAGTTGTTGAAGCTGCTGGAGACGCAGAACTTATTGAGTTTGCAGGTGGTGGAGACACACTAGGTGCGGTTCAAAGCCGGGGAAATTTGATTTGTGCCAATAATGAAAACCTTCCAGGATTTGGTTTTATGGATGAAGAGGGCAGCTTTAGTGGTTTTGACTGGGACTTCTGCCGCACTATCGCAGCAGCAACCCTTGGTGATGCCGAAGCAGTCGAAGGCCGGCCCACGACAGCCACGGAACGGTTCCCGGTATTGCAATCAGGTGAAGCTGACGTCTTGGTTCGCAACACAACCTGGACCACCACCCGTGACACCGCTTTGGGCTTTGACTTTGTGCCGATCACTTTCTACGATGGTCAGGGCATGCTAGTACGTAAAGCATCCGGCATCACCGAACTGACTGATATTGAAGACGGCACAGTTTGTGTGCAAGCCGGAACAATCAATGTAGACAACCTGGCTGATGTCATGCGTCGCGAAGGTATCAACTATGAAGCGGTTCTTTTCCCGGACGGTCCATCCACCCGCCAGGCCTATGATGATGGCCGCTGTGATGGCTTGACCACGGATAAATCAAGTTTGGTTGCCATTCAAACTCAATTAACTAATCCAGAAGAACATACGATTCTAGAAGTGACGATATCCAAACAGCCACTTGGACCTCTGACACGTCATGGTGATAACAACTGGAACGACATTATTACCTGGGTAGTCAATTGCACGATTCAAGCCGAAGAGTTGGACATCACGTCTGAAAATGTTGATGAGGCCTTAGGCAGCGACGATCCGGACACCCTAAATTTACTCGGTGTAGAAGGTGATCTTGGCCAAGCAATGGGTATTAACAATGATTTCTGCTACCAGGTTATCAAACAAGTTGGTAACTATGGCGAAATCTACAACCGCAATCTCGGCCCAAATACACAATTCAATCTGCCGCGCGGGTTTAATGAGCTTTGGACGAATGGCGGGCTGCTTTATTCGCCCCCGTTCCGTTAATACTCAACAACATAAATTTCCCGGCAGCATCATAGAAACGGCCGTTTGGATGGCAAACGGCCGTTTTTCTTTTTATAATGAGCACGGCTAAAGTAACCATTACAAATCCGCTTGTAGTATCGGCTTTAGCGGAGATAAGCGGCTGAAGCCGCAACAACAAACCTTAGTAGAAGGAGAAACCATGATCGTCATCGCCAGCAAGAATGGCAATGTCGGCATTCAAGAAGCGATTGATGTATTAAAGCAGGGGGGCACGGCCGTCGATGCTGTTGAGGCCGGCATTCGCCTGGTGGAATCCAACCCTGATGACCATACGGTAGGTTACAGCGGCTTCCCCAATTTGTTAGGGGAAGTAGAATTGGATGCCAGTATTATGAACGGCCGCACCCTGGAAAGCGGCGCGGTAGCGGCCATGAAAGGATATCCTCACGCCATCTCCGTGGCCCGCAAAGTGATGGAAACATTGCCTCATGTATTCCTGGCCGGCTCCGGAGCGGAACGCTTCGCTGCCGAAATGGGCTTTGCAACACAAAACTTAATCACTGAAGATGCACAGACCATTTGGGCCAATCGCTTGCAAAATGATATGCCGGCCGAGGTCTTCGCAAATATACACGCTCAAAAAGAAATCCGGGAATGGGTTCGTTTAGCCACTGACCCGGAGAGAGCCAAAGGCACGGTTAATTTCATTGCCCAGGATGCACAGGGTGATATCGCCTGTGGCGTCAGCACCAGCGGTTGGGCATGGAAATATCCCGGCCGGATCGGTGATACGCCGGTCATAGGCGCCGGGAATTACGCCGATAACCGTTATGGCGCCGCTGCCTGTACGGGAATGGGCGAGATGGCCATTCGCTCAGCAACGGCACACAGCGTTGCCTTCTACATGAAAATGGGACGGTCGATTCAAGAAGCGGGCCGGCAGGCGATGCAGGATTTAAATGACCTGGGCGGCCGTTATTTAGGTATGATGCGGCTGATTGTACTAGACAAAGATGGCAGCCACGCCGGGTTTAGCAGCGGAGAAGGACACACCTATATCATGCAAAGAGGCGATATGGAAAGCCCTGCAGAAGTGGCGCGGACATATGTGCCCGTTCGCACCCGTTGGGGTGACAGTTAATTTTAGCTAGTTACCCAATACTTTTACAAAGAGAAGATTTATGGGACGCTGATTTACGCTGATGACGCTGAATTATTTATTTTTTATCGGCGAAAATCCGCTCTTGTCCGCGTCCTATTTCTAAACTGTCGGAAAACTAGAATTTTAGCACTGTTATCGTGTCAAAGGATGATTACGAGCGAGAAAATATAAACCGGCGAATAAATCGCCGGTTTATATGTGAGGTTCAATTGTCTGTGATGGGTTTTAGCGGTTTGATCTTATTACACCGCCGTCATCTAGAGGTTCGGCCCTACCTTGGCCAGTCGTTCCACGGCGCGCTCTAATTCACTCATGGCGGTGGCTATTGAAAAACGTAGGTGTCCTTCGCCGCTGCTGCCGAAGGCGATACCCGGCGTGGCGGCGATCCCGGCCTGTTCAATTAAGGCATCGGCCAGTTCCAGGCTGTTTTTACTGCTGTTTGGGAAGCGCGGGAAGAGATAGAAAGCGCCTTCGATTGAACGGCATTCAACTCCCTCGATTTCGTTCAAGGCCGGGACCATGAAATCGCGCCGCGCTTTGTATGATTCACGCATTTCAGCGACACAATCTTGCGGTCCGGTGAGAGCAGCCACGGCGGCATGCATGGTAAAGTTAGCCGCAGAGGAAACGGTCTGGCTGTTCAAGCGCGCGGCCAGCTTCAGAATCGACGTGGGACCGGCGATCCAGCCCAGGCGCCAGCCGGTCATGGCATAAGCTTTGGAAAGACCGTTGGTGATAATGGTACGCTCGGCCATTCCCGGTTGGGAAGCGACCTGGATATGTTCCCGGCCGTCAAAGATCAACTTGTTATACATATCATCAACAATGACATAGACATCCGACTCTGTCGCCACTTCTACGATGGCGTCCACTTCTTCCTGGGTCAAAACCCGGCCTGTCGGGTTAGATGGGGAATTAACCATGATCGCTTTTGTCCTGGCCGTTATTTTTTCGCGCAAACGATCGGCCGTCACCCGGAAATTATCATCGCTGGGCAAACTGACGGGAATGGGGACGCCACCGGCCAGCATAATGATTGGCGGATAAGAGACCCAAACCGGTTCCAAATAGATCACTTCATCGCCAGGGTTCACCAGCGCGGCAACTGCCAGATTAAGCGCCCACTTTCCACCAGGGGTGACGACAACATCGGTCTTTGGATTCAGCTTCAATCCGCTCTCGCGCTCGATTGAATCGGTAATCGCTTCCAAAAGGGGCACGATTCCCTTCATCGGGCCAGGATAACGGGTAGCGCCATTCTCAATGGCCGAAAAAGCGGCGGCCGTAATATGTTCTGGGGTCGCAAAGTTAGGATCACCCCCAGCCAGGGCGATAATATCCTCGCCGGCCGCTTTGAGCGCATTGGCTTTGTCATTGACGGCCAGAGTAACAGATGCGGGTATACTTAATGCCAGTTCGGACAATGATTTCATAAGGATCTCCTTTCACTGATCAGGCAGATATCTTCTAATTTTGACAGTGACCGACTATTCTACGCCTGGCAGGGCAGAATGTCTATAGTTAAATTGTTGTAAAAGGAATGCTGCCGCTTGTCAAAAAGAAACAGAGGATCGATGGATTCAATAACAACTGACGTGTCGGCCGTCCTTTTAGGGACCATGCAAGACGGCGGCCTGCCTCATATCGGCTGTCAATGTTCCCGCTGCCTGGCAGCATTTCATGACCCAAAAGAAATGGATTATGCCTCCTGCCTGGCAATAGTAGTCGAAAGTCAACCTGGAATCGAAGTCTGGCTCATTGACGCGACGCCTGATCTGAAATGGCAGTTGCAGATATTGGCCCAGGCATTAGGCGAACACCCGGAGAGAAAAGAACGAATCAACCCACCGTCTGCTATTTTTCTTACTCATGCCCATATGGGTCACATTGGAGGTTTGCCACAGTTGGGGCCGGAAGCGATGGCCGTACAAAATCTCACCGTTTACGCCGCAGCCCCCTTGGTGTCCTTGTTGCAATCCACGCGCCTATGGCAGCCCTTGCTTTCCAACCTGGAACTGCAACCAATGCCCAAGGGTCAGGACCTATCCCTTGCCCCGAATTTAAGCATCCGTGCACTACCTGTTCCACACCGCGATGAATGGGACGTGGGCACCGTAGCCTATAAGGTCCAGGGACCGCAAAAATCGCTGTTATATGTGCCCGATATTGATGCCTGGGGAGAATGGCCGGCAGCGCAAGAGGTGATTACCTCCGTGGATTATGCGCTGGTTGACGCCACCTTTTTCAGCTCAGCCGAATTAGGCGGCCGCGAACCTGTAGCCCATCCCCTGGTTCCCGATACCTTGCAGCGCTTTGCCTCTATTCCAGGCCGGCTCATTCTTATCCATTTCAACCATACCAATCCATTATTAGATAAAAACAGCCCGGCGAGAAATCTTGTTGAGAAAACCGGGACCCTCATCGGAAAACGAGGGATGCGTTTTCAACTGTAGCTGAAAGCGCCCATTCAAACAGCATTATATGAGAAGGTTCAATTCAAACTTGACACATTTCGAGCAAGGCTTACACTATATTGTGAAACTATGAACAAATAGCCCATTATTTTGTTCATCCCACTGAAATCTCAACTGTACCATAGATTATTTTTTCGTGTTGTTTGCGAGACGATGTGCTCCAATGACCCAGGGTGAAATACCATGAACAATTATCAGAACGATTTAGGCACAGTTGTTGTTACCCCCACGGCGCAAAATTCCATGCAGGAACAAGGTGTGAGTGCTGATACTTTACTCCAGCAGCATTTGGATATTACCTGGAATGAATCCCACAATTCACTGCCGGAAACGGATGGCTTTACTCTGTCCCGGCTGATGTCCGCGCAAAAAATTCCGGTGGGGGAATTGTGGGTCATCACCGAATTTGACAGCCATACGACCACGATTACCCATCCGGATGAGCTATATTTCTAACAAGCCTAAAAATGCAGCGGGTTGCATGACAGGAACCGGGCCGCTGTGAAAATCCTTAATGTTTCGGGTGATTAGATAATCAATATCTTCCAAGCCGGCGGCTGCCATTTGTACAGCATCCTCAAAATCTTTCCAACCCATTGATAATGGCTGTCGATTCTGCATGACATCTAAGATCACCTTCAAATCGACAAATATGCTAAACTTATCGGCCATATTTTTCTGCTAAATAGTCTTCATAACACACTAAAAGGTTGTTCGCGCATTTTTGTTTTGCGGGATATGCTGTAAAAAATCACGCGCGAATCGGCCGTTATATTCCTCCAACAAATCTCGCACACGCCCCGCTGCGCTTGACGCAATGAGCAATCCGGCATGATAAGGTTTGTCCAGACGCCAGACAATTTCAGGCTCTTTGTAGACACTCAGATCCGGATGTTCTTGTCGGGCAAGGCATGTAATCAAGCCGGCATAATCCTGCCGGTAGGGTGGCAAATGGTACGGGTGGTCTTTGATTCCGGTAACTTCAATCCGCGCCGCCTCAGCCCATAGTTCGATGCCGCTCGCCGCTTTTACCATGCGATCGATATTAGCCCCACCGACGCGCGCCGCAGTCTCCAGAAAATAAAAGTTACCGTCCACCTCAGCGCGGATGAATTCCGTGTGAGCCACGCCCCTTGCATGGCCTAGATGGCGCATGATCCGTTTATTCTGCTCAACAAGCTCCTTCGACTCCTCGGATTCACGATCTAAAGTGCGGGTGTTAAAGATACCGCCTCCCTGGGTAAGAGAAAGAGGTGGCGCGCCATATTTGCTGACCAGGACAAACAAAGGATTTCCATCCCAAATGATGGAATCGACGTGATAAACATCACCGGGTAAAAATTGCTCCAGCAGATAGAATGATTGCTGATCGCCCAAGGGCTCCAAAGCCTGCCACACTTCATCCGCCTGGTACAGCTTGCGGATGCCCACCGCGCCTGCTTCAAAGCGGGGTTTGAGCACCCAGGGAGCAGGCACGTGATCCATAAAATCACGTAACTCGCCATAGTTGAAAACGGCCGTGAACGAGGGAACCCTGATAGCGGACTGCTGCGCCTTCACGCGCATGGCCAATTTATCGCGAAAATGGCGGGCGGTCGATTCATTAAGTCCCGGCAGCCGTAGATGCTCGCGCAAAGAGGCGGCCGTGGCCACATCATAATCATCAAGAGCCACAATCCGGTCGATTTTATGGGTTCGTGCCAGATAGCATACAGCGTAGGTGATGTTCGGTTGGGAGTAAAGATCGGGCATCTGAAAGAATCCTTCCAGCTTATCATGTGGCCAGGCAAGATCGGCGTGTTCTTCCGTGGTTAAAAGCAAGACGCGCGCACCCAACCGGCTCGCCTCTTCAATAAATGGAATTCCTTTAAACTCACTGGCCAGACACAATATCGTGCTCCCTTTTCTCTCGCTCATTCCACTCTCCAATTGACTGTTTATTCAATGTATTGTAGCGGCAAAAAGCCAGGTTGGTAAACAGTTGATTTAGTCGGAATTTAAACCAAATGTGTTATCATATATTGGAAATTGTCTTGGAAGGCCCATCTTCAACAAAAAACGCTAGACATCACCACCCCAACGCCATTCCACCAGCCGACAGGAGCATCTGATGCCGCAATCAAACAACGCCAACTATCATAAAATACACCCTCGCTCACGCTGGATCATTCTGATCCTCCCGGCGGCTTTGAGCATATTGCTGCTGCTTTTTTCTTTTAGCTTAATGAATGCTGCTACTTTTTCAGAGGGAACAAGAAACCTTGCGCTTGAATCCCCAAAGACTTTTCAGGATTCCGGCCAAAACGAAAGCGGTTCAACCCAAATGGAGAAATCTTTTGACAGTGATACCGCGCGCCATACGAGAGGTGTGGCCTGGACTGATTATGATGGAGATGGCGACCTGGACCTGGCGGTGGGCAACGGCCAATATCAAAACAATCCAGGATATAACATGGTCAACCAGCTGTATGTGAACCTGGGAGGAGGCAGCTTTAGAGAAGATTCCATTGGGGAGGTCGCTTTTAACACGCGGGCCGTAGCCTGGGGGGATTGGGATGGTGATGGGGACAGTGACCTGGCAGTGGCCAATGATGGCCGACCAAACCAGGTATATGAAAATGTTCAAGGCCAACTACGGTTGAACCCGGAAGAAAATTGGGGATGGACCGCACCTATCAGTGATTCGTCAACCAGCTTAGCCTGGGGCGACTGGGACGGTGATGGAGATTTGGACCTGGCTGTCGGCAATGATGGCGCGGCGAACAGGGTCTACAGCAATATCAGCGATACCCTACAGTTAAGTTGGGAATCACCCGGAACCGGCCCCCTGCAAACAACCGGGGTCGCCTGGGCAGACTGGGATAATGACGGCGACCTGGACCTGTCGGTGGCCAATTATGACGGCCCGGATCAAATTTATGAAAATATCAGCAATACTCTTCAAATTGATCCGGATAATCAGATCGGTTGGCAGTCAGAACCTTTAGCCCTGGCTGATTCACTCGAAGTAAACTGCGTGGCCAACCGTCCCTGGCAGGGCAGAGAAGATCAGAATTTTGAGATTCGCACGCGCACGTTGGCCTGGGGGGATTGGAATGGCGACGGTTTTCTTGACCTGGCGACCGGAGGCGGGCCTGATAATAATGATTGCGGCGCTTTTTTGCGGGTGTACACCAACGTAAGCGGCACGTTGCAGCTTGATGACCAGATCGGTTGGCAGATGGCTGTCCGGAAAAGTAAATTTAAACCAGCCAGTATTGCCTTTGCCGATTGGGATGGTGATGGCGACCTGGACCTGGGTATAGGCAACAATGCCGGCTCCGGATGGGGTAACAAAAATCAAATTTATGAAAACACGGGCGATGAATTTAAGCTTGATCTGCCCCGTTTTGGCTGGGAATCAGATATCAATCCCGGCCTTTTTGCCGAAAACAGTTATGCCATCGCTTTCGGGGATGCTGATGGAGATGGTGATTTGGATATGGCCGTGGGAAATGGCGGCCGTTTCAACGGGGGGCAGACCAATGTGATCGTCGCTAATACAACACCCGTCGTAGCCCTGACGCCGCAACCGTGGCTGTCACCCGACGCCCAGGCCAGCAGCAGCACAGCCTGGGGGGATTGGGATGGGGATGGCGACCTGGATTTGGCGGTCGGCAATGTAGGACGGCCGAATCAAATCTACGAAAATGAAAACGGGCAATTGAACTTCGATCCCGGGCAAGGAATCGGCTGGCAATCCACCGTGATCACCAACGATCTCACCACCAGTATCGCCTGGGGCGATTGGGACAACGATGGCGACCTGGACCTGGCCGTTGGTAACAATAACCAATCAGACTATGTTTATCTCAATGATGGTGGAACATTAACCCTGACCCTGGATGGTCGGCTTGGTTGGGTCTCGGAACAGATTTCCAGCACGCAGAGCATTGCCTGGGGGGATTGGGACCGCGATGGCGACCTGGATCTCGCTGCCGGCCATTGCGATACGGGTCAAGAGGATCAACCGGCATTGGCATTGGTCTATGAAAACAGAGGGAATGGGACACTGAGGGTTGATCCTGCCCAGGATTTAGGCTGGATGTCCCCCGATCCTATTTGCGCAAAAAGCGTTGGTTGGGGGGATTGGGATGGCGATGCTGACCTGGACCTGGCCCTGGGGGCGCGCGTTTTTGAAAATGATGCGAATCAATTAATTCTTAATTCACGACGCGGTTATGGCTGGGATGGTCAAATAGATGCCGAGAGTGTGGCCTGGGGTGATATGGACGGGGATGGCGACCTGGACCTGGCCGTCGGCCTTTGGGATAGAAATCGAGTCTATGAAAACGCCGGCGGCACGCTGTTATTTGCTCCAAATGGCACGCCCAGTTGGGGTTGGGCGTCAAGAGACACCCTGCGCACGATGAGTGTGGCCTGGGGTGATGTCGATGGAGATGAGGATCTGGACCTGGCGGTAGCCAATACGGCGTTTTGGGGCCACGCGCCTAACCAGATCTATGAAAATAAAAACAATACCCTTTCCGATCGCGGGGTGTGGCGCTCGGCCGATGATCGCTTAAACCCGGATGGCTTATTGATCCGGTCGCAAGACATCGCCTGGGGCGATATTGACAACGATGGCGATCTTGATCTCGCCGTAGCCAACCAATGTTTATACAACCAATGTCCCGGCCCGGAACTGCCCAATCAAGTTTATATCAATACCTTACAAGGCAATACAACGGTCGCCGACGGTACGCCCTTGATTAGCATTGACGAACCTTACAGCACCGCCTCGGCCGATTTTTACGCCTCCCCCGAAATTTTATCCACTTCATCCATTTCATTGCCCTATACCCTGCGCGATCCCAACGAAGTGCCGGTCGGGCAGATTAAGGTCTATTTCTCGCTTGATGGTGGCGACCAATGGAAAGAAGCGGTCCCCTTGGCCGGGACTCGGACCACCAATCTAGCAACAAGCGCCGTCGGCACAAATCATATCTTCAGTTGGGATACATTCGCCAGCAATTTCTTTGGCCAATCGGATAATGTGGTCATTCGCATGGTCGCCTATCCCTCTCCTCCTATAGGCACAGAGATTGTATCGGGAACCTATCGCTACTTCAACCAGACAAGCGGGTCGAGCAAACGGCCATCCGTGAGCGACACATCCTTTCCATTCCGCGTGCAAAGCACGCAGATCAAAGTCATAACCGGTGATGGCAGCCCACTACCAGGCGCTTATGTCTACCGCCTGCCGGACGGCCGTGTGTCCGGTGCGGAACTCATGCCCAGCCATGAACGGCGCTTACGCACCGATGAAAAAGGTTTCTTGCCGGGTGAAGGAGAACTCACAGCCGGTGACAAACTGATCGCGCTCTACCCGGTAGATATGACCGCTGAAATTCCTTTCACAGATAAATTCAGCTTTTTTTACACCAGCGGCAGCCCAACGGAAGGTGGCCTGGAGATGTTCCAATTTGAAGATCCGGAAATCATCGAACTGCAAATTTCTGATGATAATCCGCTTCTGCTGTTTCACCTGGATATGGCCTTAGAATGGGACGTAAGCAATGAACCAGAATTCCAGGTTGACCTGGTCGACGGCATTGAACGGGCATCAGAACTGCTTTTTGATGTTTCTGATGGACAGGTTGCGCTTGGAGATGTGCGCATTTTTTACGATAAAGAGTATTGGCCCAGCGCCGATGTTTTGGTGCTGGCGGATAACAGCTTGCGACCGCTGGCGCCCATTGGCGGGGTGGTCCAGGTTCCCCTGTCTGAAACAGTAAGAACGGGTCTCACCGGAACAAAGGTTATTTCAAATGCTTACGTCAATAGCCAGATCAAGATGGGTACGGTATGGGACCCATTTGGAGAAAGCAACACAGACCTGGGACCCGATTGGTGGCAAGCTTTAGCCCATGAGTTAGCCCATTATCTTTTGTTTCTGCCCGATGATTATCTGGGCTTCAAAGATGAGAATTCGTTGGGCAAAATTAACTGTCACGGCAGTTTCATGACCTCCACTTACGATCCGGAGTTTAGCGAATTTCTCACGGCTGATGAATGGGAGGCAGATGATGAATGTTTAATCAGTCTGGCCGAGCGGACAACTGGACGCCCTGATTGGGAAACCATCCTTACTTTTTATCCGATGCTCAATGAACCTAATCCCAAACTTCATGGTCCGCGGAATCTGCCCATAAAGGTCACCAAGGTGTTTTTTATCGATCCCCAGGAAACGCGGTCAACTCTGCGCGCGCGCAATTTTGAAGTCAGAGACGATAACTTTCCCAATCCGGAACGTCTGCGCCTACCCGCGGCGCAGGCTTATCTGTTCCAAACTCAGGGGACGGATGATTTGAGTGATGATGTTTTGATCAAGTTGGGTACGCCAACAGGAGGCGGTGACCGCCTGAAAGTACGCGGCGCTTTCCCAAGAGACCGCCTGTGCCTGTTTGATCGCAGCGGCTCGCAGGATTACGCCGGGTGCATTGGTTCGTTAGACTCGGCCGATGTGGCTATCAATATCGCTCAAATAGACAACAACTGGCAGCCAAAAATCGAAGTGAATCCGGTCACCAGCCGCACAATGGAGATTACGGTATCTCAAGCCATCAGCGAAGGGACAAACATCCATGTGCAAATGTTCCCTAACCATTACTGGTCCGCTCCTGGATATTCCGGACTTTCACCATCGGCCGTCATGAGCACAACCGCCATCACCAATAACCATACTCAAACACTCAATTTGCTTCTGCCGGCGTATGACGTCACGGTACGTGTTTGGGTTGAAGGGGATCCTGGAAGAGAATCCATCGAACAATTCAGACTGAACCCTCCCTGGGAAAGTAGTAATGCCGGCCCTAACAGCGGGCTGACCGGCGGTCCTAACAGTGGACTGACCGGCGGTCCCAATAGTGGGTTAACCGGTGGTCCTAACAGCGGGTTAACCGGCGGTCCCAACAGTGGATTGACTGGCGGTCCTAACAGTGGTCTTACTGGCGGACCCAACAGTGGGTTAACCGGCGGTCCAAACAGCGGGCTGACTGGAGGTCCCAACAGTGGGTTAACCGGTGGTCCTAACAGCGGGTTAACCGGCGGTCCCAACAGTGGATTGACTGGCGGTCCTAACAGCGGTCTTACCGGAGGTGCTCAAACCCAAACATTTAATGCCCCCATTCTCTCCGCTGATGCCCATGTTGTCGTCTACAGTAAGAGAGGTTTATTTGAGGACAATGGGGTAGAAATATTACAACTATTGGATAGTATTCCTGGGCTAGATACCCATCCCTGGTTACTTCCTGTTGGCCAGGCGTATAGAGTAGAACTGAATCCGAAGAATAAAGATGACCGGATCATGACCTCAACTTATTTACAGCGTGATGTACCTGAAGGTTATGAGCACACGCTCAATTTCTACTTCTTGGCTGAGGGCGGGAAGGAATGGATACGCCTGGATACAAATCGATATGTGGAGAATCTCGTCGTTACTGAGCTAAAGGAAGGAAATGGGACCTATGCAATTATGGCCACAATTGAAATGCCGGCATTGAAACCTGGATGGAATTTATTTAGCTATCCGATGCCCGATTCACGGCCGGTGACAGAGACATTAGCTTCAATTGCTGGTTCATATGATACTGTATATTTTGGTGAATCAGGTGAAAAACCCCCGGTAGGAGCTGAAACCAATGTCACTCAATTTGAATTTGGAAAGGCATATTGGATATGGATAAATGAAGATGAGGCCATGACTCCATATTTAGCTCCACCAATAAGAACGCCTGAAGGCATTATCCCCGGAAGTTAATTATTGGGAATCAAGCCACGCTTCTTGCAATAAGCGATTGTAAGGAACATTTTCAATAAATTGCTTGCGCAGGTCAGGGTCTTTAATCTGCATCGCATGATCTTGCATGAGTGTATAGCCTGACTGTAAAACCGATTGCGCTTCCCCCATTGGCAGCAAGCCCTCATCGGCCGCTTTTTTCATCACCCAATAACAGATGAGATAAACAAGCACCGGCAATTCAATGCCCCCAGCGCCGTTTTCACCAATCCAGGCAACGATTTGGTTAACGATGTTCATCGCATCCGCTGTTTGATTCTGCTTATAGCTTACTTGAGCGAGGCCGGCTAAAGTATCAATTTCTAAGGCCTGGACCCCTAGTTCGCGACGGATCTTCAGCGCTAAATTTAACGAGGAAATGGCGGCCTGGAACTGGCCGAGGTCAGTCTGAACATACCCTAAATGGGTCAATGTATAGCCGGATGCTCCCTTATTGTCAACTTGGGCTAAAATCTCCAGGGCAGCTTTGAAATGGGACACAGCCTCTTGATGAGAACCAGAATTATGAGCGATTAGCCCCAGGGTGTCCAGGCTAATGGCCTCAATTTCCCTGTTATCAATTTCCCGGCTGATCGTCAGGGATTGTTGGTGATAGGATTTTGCTAATTCATAGTTACCTAAATCAAAATAGTTGTTTCCAATATTGGTTAACTGCCTGGTCTCTGCATACCGCCAACCAATTTGGCGACACAGTTCCTGGGCTTTTTCATAATGGGTGATGGCTTTTGTGTAATCAGCGCGCGCATAGCTTATGACGCCCATGGCATTTTGACAGTTGATCAATCCCTGCCGATCATTGAGTCGTTCATAAGCGTTTTGAGCATTTTCTAAATGCTCATCTGCTTTATCATAATCAGCCTGCTCAAAATAGACAGCAACCAGATCATAGTGGCACATGGCTTCAATATCACGATGCTCCTTGCTTTGCGCTAACTGCAAAGCTTTTTGAATCGGCTCCTCGGCTTCCCTGGCCCGCCCTTGCTGCCACAAGGTTCTACCAAGTCGATGGTATGCTTTAGTCTCAGCTTTGAGATCGCCCGCATTTTGCGCATAAGTGAGAGATTGTTGGGCTTTAACCACGGCCGTCTCATAATTTCCCGTCACCAGTGCAAAGGATGACTGCCTTAAAGCCAGTCCGGCCTGTTTCAAGTCATCCGGATGATCCCGCAAAATAGCTGCCAATTGATCCAAATCCTGGCGCTGAGCATCGCGCTTCCCCTGCCAACGCTCAATCGTTTCTCGTCCACATAGCAGCCGGTACCTGGCTTGAAGATCCGTGCCTGGCGTCAGTTCTAAGGCGCGACTGAAATAAGCGATGGCTTCCTCATTGTGATATTCATCTTTGGCCAGATCACCCGCTTCGCCGTAATAACCCCTGGCTTGATCAATATCCTCCGCGCGATCAAAATGATAGGCTATTTGCGCATAAGGGGGATCAAGTGCAGGCTCTTGCCGGTGCAACTCCTCAAAGGCATGAGCGGCCGAACGATGTAACGCATGCAATCGAGATTGCAGCTGCATATCATAAGCAGCATCTCTGAGCAGGGCGTGGCGGAAGATGTATCGTTCTTCATCAAGAGCAAACCAGATATCTTCAACAGTTCCTGTTTCCAAATTGGAGGCTAACCGCCTGCTATGTCCAACCATACGTTTTAAAATCGGCCGTTCAAATTCCCGACCGAGAACGGCCGCTTTCTGCACGACATCTCTCAACGCGAGAGGCAGCCGGTCCAAGCGTGCAGTTAACAGTGTCCGTACATCCGTCGGTACATAAACATCACCGGGAAGCATGGAACCGACTAGCTTATCAACCCTTTCTAGTAGTTCATTTTCGCGCAGATATAACAGCATTTGTTCAACGTAGAATGGGTTGCCATCCGTGCGTTCATTGATCAACTGTACCAGGGATTCGGAAGGACGGTGCCCTAAATCGGCCGCTACCAGTTCGGTCACGTTATCCTGATCCAAAGCCTGCAATTGAATACTCGCCTGTGGCGCTTGTGAATCAAAATATGCGGAAGGCAATTCGTTTCGGCTGGTGATCAACAGGGCGAAAGGATAATCAGCCACATTTCGTGTCAGGCGCATCAAAAATTGAATCGAATCATCATCCAGCCAATGGGCATCCTCCAGCAAGATGATCACCGAATGCAGGGTGCTTTCCGCTTTTATCAGCGCCTTTAACGCATCGAGTGTGTTCTCAAAACGCAGTTCCGGCTCCAATTGTTCGTAAAGAGAATTTTCCCAATGCAAGCCCAGTAAACTACCCAAAAATGATTGCCGGCGCTCCAAATCGGCTTTTAATTCCTCATCCGGAATGGACCACAGCAACCCGGCCATGACCTGACCAAACCGTCGTTTGTTGGCCACTTCATCCCGGCCTGCGGATTGGTCAAAATAACGACGCAGGAAATAGCGGAATGGATTGAGCGATTGGCGTAGGATCTCATCCGTCTGGCAAATGAACACGGCCGTTTGCTGCTGAATTCGCTCATCGAGAAAAGCATGTACAAGCCGGCTCTTGCCCATTCCAGCATCACCACAAATGGTCATGACCCCGCCGAACCGACCTTCATACAATGGCTGGAAAGCTTTCCGCAACAGCCTTAATTCCTTCCCCCGGCCTACAATGGGATCAGGTCCAAAGTGAGAAACCGTTTGTTCACGCAAACTATCCAGACGATAAACCTGCTGTGGCTCGGCAATACCCTTAAAGGGCTTATAACCCAACGAACGCAAATGAAAGGCTGTCTCTCCTCTTTTGGCCATATGGTGATCGATCCAAATCTCGTCCCAGCCGGCAGCAACCATAAAGCGCGCCGCCAAATTGACGCCCCGCCCATAACATGTATATTCCTCAGCCAGCGCAGATCCGTTACCACCGGCATGCGCGATGCGATAGGTTATCCCCGCTCGCAGCGGGATATCGCTCATCCGTCGGAGGTCCAAGATAAATTCTAACGCACGGATGACATCATTTTCGTAACTAAGCGGAGCGCCCCAAAAAAGAAGTAAATGGCATCCTTTATCGCCAAAATCAATTCGGTTTAACAATCCACCGTATTTTTTGCGTAAAGCAAAGAGCTTTTGCATGAGTGCTTCCAGTTCAGCATGCTCCGGATGACCCTGAAGACGAATAAATAGGCTGACCACCTGGCGAAACTCACCACCGATTCCCTGCTCAAATAAAATTTTTGGGCTAAATAAAACCAATTGCTCAATATCAGGCTCAGGCATCTCGAACGTAACCGGCCCTGGAAGGGTGGCCGTGATCTTATTGATGCGCCAATATTCATGGTCGCGTTGGGCTAAGACGCGCATGTGGACTGCCTCAAAAACCGGTTCGGTCACAATGATGTCACCGGCCCCGGCAAATTTTTCGGCCGCGGCACAACCATTAATCGCCGGACCTTTAAAATAGTAAGCTGCCTGAGTACCATTTTGTGAGCGGATAATGCCCCAATCCGTTTCCCCGGCTGAAATACCGACTTTTACAGAAAAATCAAAAGAACCATATCGCGTATTCTGCTGCGCATGTCTGGTCAAGTGGTCCTGGATCTGCCTGGCTGCAGCCAGGGCATTTAATGATCCCTCGACCAGGTCATCCTGCCGGACAGGGAAAACGGCCGTGAATGCATCCCCGGCAAAATTGGTAACAAAACCCTGGTGAGAAAACACAGCATGCACTAAGGGTGTAAAAATCTCACGCATGACATTGGCCAAAATCTCTGCACCATGCTGGCCATGCGTCATCAATGTTTCTGTCAGCGGTGTAAAGCCACTGATGTCAACAAAAAGTGCGCCGCAGGTAAAACTGCCCTGGAGCCTATTTTCCCGCAAATTTTCAAGAATGAAATCAGGAACCAACCGGTGCATCTTTATAACTGCCCTGCCGTCGAGTCCCAACTCTTCAAGAGCAGTTGATAATCCGGATCTTCATAGCGATCCAAATGGAAGGCCGGGGCGTATTGGGGTAAAGCGGCGCCGGTCATATACCCTGTCAGCAGTTCCGCTCCGGCTAATGCCGCCATGATCCCATAACCGGACAAAGCGCCATATACATAAGCACCATCAACCGGCAGCGGGCAGCTCAAGAACCGATTTTCCCTGGTCTTCGTGTAATAGCCACCATCAATGGTGGGACGACTCATCTTATCCTGGTAAACAGACAATCCAGGTACCATGACCATCATGCCGCGCATGACGGCTTCCACAAACTCAGGATCAAATGTTATGGGCCAGGCCGGCTGTTCACAGGTTTGGATATGATATGGCCACAAAGCGAGTATGGTTTGACTACCGGGACCGCCTTCCGGCCGAAAATGCAGTCCAGGCGAAAATTCTTCCAGCAGCCAGGCTGTGTCTTCAAATGCGCCAAGGTCCTCACGCTCCTCCTTGCTCCAGGGTAACATAATCGGGTCGTTCCAGATCATCATCGGACAATCACGCGGGATAATCCCCAGCGGGTCCTCAAAGGCGATCTTACCGTGCCGTTCATTGTAAACCGGCAGGTCCACTCCAAGCATCCGGCCAACCTGCTTCAGATAAGGCCCAGCCGCGTTGACAAACTGGGGCAATTGAATCTGTACTTCGACTGATTGGGTACGAACGGTCACGGAGCGCACTGCGTTTTTATGTTGTTCAACGGCCGTCACCCGCCCTTCCAGCAGGCGAGTGCCGTTCTCTCTTGCCTTTTCTAAAAGCAGCATGCCTAACTGCTGGGCACTCAACCACCCGCAGCGCCGGGTATGCAGCATGGCCAGCGTACCAGGGTTGAGAAAAGGGTAGTTTTTGCTGATGACGTCTCTGTCGAGGATCAGCTCAGCGCCCCTAAGGTGTTCACGCCTGCCGGCTTGCGCTTGCTGCTCATAAGGTTGATTGATACGCAAAGCCCCGGCTCCAAGAATTGAGATCTCTTTCGCCTGCTTCACCATTTTCTGAACTTGCGTAGGATCGGCAGATAGATAAACATAACCGCGGTGGTTCATATGGAACCTGTTGCCGCTCTCCTGGACCAAATCCTCCAAAAGATCAATGCTGTGATCCATCACCTGCACCATGTCCGACCCTGGACCAGGCCACCAATTACGATAAGCCTCCGTTGATTTATCGCTGGTCAGCGTCAGCGGGGCACGCTCATCAACCAATAATACATCTCGGATGCCATGGTGGACGGTTAAATAATAAGCCGCCGAAATGCCAGCGATACCCGCACCGCAGATGACGACATCAGCCTTCACGCCTTCTATCACCCCCTTTCTTGACCAATGTGGCACCATCGCGCGTGATTTGAAAATGGTCCAGGTCGCGAGCCACGAAGGTATTAGGGAAGATTTTGCCCGCTTCCCGGCGCACATCTCTTTCCCGATAACGGCGGGAGAGATGGGTTAAGATCAAAGTCTTTACACCGGCGTCCCGGGCTAAATTGGCCGCTTTAGCGGCCGTCATATGGCCAAATTGCTGCGCCATGTCCGCTTCTTCTTCGAGGTATGTCGATTCGATCACCAAAGCGTCAGCATCCCGGCATATGTGGGCGAGGTTATTAATGCGGCCCACATCGCCAATGTGTACATACTTCGTGCCGCGAACCGGGGGGCCAAGTACGTCGTCCGGCATTATCATTCGGCCGTCCGCCAGGGTAAGTGATTCTCCACGCACCAATTTGGCTCGTTCCGGCCCGAACGGCACGCCCAGTTCCGCTGCTTTTTCGGCCAGAAACGGTCGTCGCGATTTTTCTTGGAACAAAAACCCAAAACAATCAGGACCGCGGTGGCTCACCTTGAATGCGGACAACGTAAACTTATCATCCTCCATGATGACCTGGTCCGGCTGCAGGCTTATGAGATTAATATCAACAGGAGACATTCCAACGGGAAAAACAACCTCAAATAATAATTTACTCACCCTGGCCAAAGCCAAGCGGCCGCCGTAGATGTTGAGGTATTCCAGGTTCTCCCAACGACTTAGAGTGGACACCAGTCCACCTAAACCCAGGATATGATCCAGGTGGCCATGCGTCAGCAAAACCGTGTTCAAACGCTTGAACCCCAGCCCGGACTTCAAGATCTGGCGTTGGGTCCCTTCACCGCAATCCAATAGAAAACGGTGTTGTCGGTATAAAATGATATGCCCGGAAAGCCCACGGTTGACCGAGGGAGCGGAGGAAGAAGTACCTAAAAAAACCAATTCAAACATGTGTAAATAGTGGGATTTCGATTGCCGATCATAAATTTCGTCGTGGACCTTATTGTCTATGAAAGTAAGACATTGATCAACGCCTGTCTTTAAAACAAAAAACCCCACAACAATGCGTTGTGGGGGGTATTTTCCCTAAATGAGATAATTGATCTTATTAATGCCTTTGTCCCTGTCGCACGGCACCAAATGTGGCCAGAAGGATGTGGATGTCAAGACGCAGCGACCAGTTGCTGATGTAATCTAATTCCACATTCGTACGATCGACGGCGGCAGTGTTCTGAGCGTTGACCTGCCACAATCCTGTCAAACCTGGAAGCTCCGACGTAATCGCCTCGATCCGGTTGCGGTCAACGCGTAGGGTATCTTTCTTGGTCATGATATAAGGACCAACGAGGGACATATGCCGGGCTAAGATGTTGAGCAGACTTGGTAGCTGATCTAGACCAAATCGACGCAGGTAAGAACCTACACGCGTCACGCGTGGATCATTTGCTGCCTGTCCGTTGCGTAGCAGTTCGATCCACTGATCGCGATTTTCAATGAGTCTTTCATTGCTGTTGACATATACCGTGCGGAACTTGTAGACGTTAAATTCGCGCCCCCTCCTGCCAAGTACCCGACGGCGATGTAAAACGGGACCCGGTGATTCAAGTTTAATCAACAGGGCGATGATCATCATCAGTGGCGCTAAGGAGACCAAAGCCGGGATGACAATAGCATAATCAAAAGCGACCTTCACCAGCCGCTTCACTTTCGGAGAACGGCGGAATCGGGTAAACCCGGTTGAAATACTGCTAAATCTTGAAAAACTCGATTTGTTTAACATCTTACCCTTAAACTAAATCCCTCGACTAGGGAAGCCAATAACCGCCATTCTTAGCTTAAGAGCGCAAACTTACGATATAGCTTACGTTTTCTTACGGAGTATGAGAGAAGCCAACTTTTATTAAGCCTTACAAAAACAAATGGGCAAACGTAACCGAGGATTCCATTCCTCGTTACAAGAGCGCGACATGGATGTCGCGGTTACGAGTTTGTGTGATTAATAATAAACTGTGAGGTTAAACAGCAGTGACAATAGCTGTTAATAACAGAACTGCGGCCGCACAAACCATATTGAGGCGCAGCATTCGCAATTCCTGTCGCTCCAACCTGTCCCGTTCCTGAGCGGCAAGCTGCGGCCGTTTTTCTTCTAGCATGGCCAGGCGGTCCATCGCCGGGTAAAGGACAGCCTGAACATAAACGGCGATGATCACCATGACGACAAAAACAATATGCTTGAACAACATGGCCCAGGCCCAAACAGTGTCCACTTGCAGAAATCCGGTGTAGTTACTATCTAACGTCATCTGCACAAAGCCGGTGATCAGGAGAATGACCAGGCTGGCGTTGATCCAGGGCAAAAAACGGCGCTGCAACGCAACCCATTGGTTAGAGGCCAGCGTTCCCTGCTGCAAGGCAGGCCAGGCGATGAGCAGCATCAGAGCGATGCCACCCAACCATATAATGGTGGCCAGTAAATGTATCCAATAAGAAATCGCTAGGACCCAGGACATACTAATTGATAACTATTTGAATCGGATTTCCGTTATTCTTTAGGCATCTCACGCAAGGCATGATAAGCCTCGCGCGGCGTGCCGTCCGGCAAGACAATCGACCACCACCATTGTTCATGTTCTTCGGCCGTCCAATCATGATCGGCGATATAAATGGTGGTCATCAAGCCAATCCACGGTTGCCAATGTTCGGCCGCATATTCATATGCGCGCACAAGGTAATCGGCCTGTGTGGCCTCATCAACAGCGAACCAGGAATAATCCGGGTTCACCTGGTCCAGGGTCCAGCCCATCTCCAGGATAGCGACCTGCTTATGGCTATCCTCATTGGCAATCATGATTTCGCGTAAATCTTCGACATGACGGAATGTGAACCAGCGTCCTCCGCCATATGCGGGATCTACCGCTTCAGCGGGTGGCAGTTCAGGTGGCGCTTTGTAACCCGGCGCGTTCGCCCCCAGGACATCGAAATAATCGGCCGCTCCGGCATCATACATCTGTTGTAAAAATTTGGTGCCGGGCATGGCAAACTCATTATCCGTACCCGTCGGTGCCAGGGGAGCGGATACGACAATCGCTCCCGGATCGGCCACTTTTATAGCCTCGTAGCAGGTCTTCAATAAAGCGACATACTCAACAGGATTAGGCGGACGATCACCCCACTCACGGCTCAAATTAGGTTCATTCCACACCTGATAGGCGGCAATGCGCCCCTGGAATCGTTCGGCCACTGCGCCACAAAAATCTCCAAAGTCCTGCATGTCCGCAGGTGGTCCGTTATCCTGGAAGATATTATCTTCTGGCTCGGACCAAAACGGTTGTTGGTCCAGGCGGACAATCAGATTCAAATCCGCTTTTTCCACCTTATCCACGATGCGATCAGGGCGGTACCAATCGTACTGTCCTTTCTCCAGCCCTTCAATCTCACGCCAGGCAAATTTTTGCTTCACCCAACCAAATCCCATCTTGTCCACCAGGGCAAGATCTCCTTCAACCAGTTCCGGCTTCCACCACATGAAGACTTGCACGCCATATGCAGGGGAATCAAAAAGCTGTTCCACTGGTTTAGGACCAATTAAGTCCGATTGTTCAGGTTGTTCGGCCGATGTTTCAATAGCCTCGCATCCGGTAAGCAGCAATGTGCTTACAATCAGCGTGAGACTATACAAAAATAACTTGAGCATGCTAGATGAGCCAGTTTCCTTAAAATGGTGGTTTTAATGGATGAATTATCGCGGTTTCTCCATTTGCGCCACGGCGTCAAATGCCGGACGGGGAATACCCTGCGTGTCAATAATACTGTAAGGAACGGGATCATCTTCCGGACCACTGCCTTTGTTGCCGAAATCGAAATTAAACAAGAAGGTCAGCCAAACATCATCTGATTCATACATCTGCTGGAAAGCCTGCAAGATGTAGTCTGCCTGTTCTTGCAGGGTATTATCCTGGGCGAACTCAAAGCCGATCGGATAAGTATCATACCCCTCAGAACTGGCCCAGCCGAACTCGGTCACACACAACTTCATATCCGGATCGATGGCCTGAATTCGTTCTGCATAGCCATCCAGGGTGGACTTGAAGCTCCAACTGTGGTGGGCGTTGTCAAAGGGACCACGAAAAACGGCCGTTTGCGCCTCCGGGTCCGAGGGGGCTTCCTCATACGTCACATCGGGCCCGATGTTATAGCCATTATGATGTGCACCTACGCAGTCGGCATAGTCCAATAGGCCAGCCGCCAATGCGCGGTCCAGCCATTGGAAATCATCAATCCAGCTAATCCAATCACCCCCGCCGGTTGGAGCCAACGCCCCGCTGATCACGATGATATTGGGATCATGCGCTTTAATCGCCTGGTTGGCTACCTCAAGAAAAGAAACATAATCCTCCGGGTTAACCCCATTGGGGGTGGCCCACTCACGGTCCAGATTTTGTTCGTTCCACACCTCAATAGCATCAATTTTGCCATCGTATCGTTGCAACAGCTCAGTTAGGAACTCGGCATATTGATTATAATCATCTGGCGGACCATTTTCAGTGCCATCAGCGCGTGTCCAATCCGGTGCGCCGACCACGCTAACCATCAAATATAATCCTTTATTATGTGCTTCTTCAACAACGCCGTCATAAAAAAACCATTGATCGACGTCCGGATCGGGATGAACCAGCCACCACTGGATCTGCACCTTTACCCAATCGAGACCCAGTTGATCGTGCATGATGCGCATGGTATCGCTGGGATCGCCAACGGAGGCATTGCCGTGAATTTGAGCGCCATAGCCGAAATCCTCAGCCGACCAAGCAGGCAGCTCAGGTTGCGGCTCTTCTTCAACGACCGGTTGTTCTTCAGATTCGGCCGTTTCCCCTTCACTCTCGCCGGCGTCCGAAGCGGGGGCGGTGTCTTCTACTCCACCAGTCTCCGTAATGACCGGTGGCGGCAGAGTCGTTGATTCTTCTTCGGCCGGCGGGGCTTCTGTTTCAGACGGATCCACGGCGGCTCCTTCCTCAACCGGCATTTCTGAGCTGCCACCGCAAGCGGCCAGCATGAGAACAAGAACAAATAAGGGAAATAATAATTTCAAAGGCTTCATAAGATTTCCTCCGCATTCGCAGAAAAGGCGCACGGCCGCAGAGCGGGTGCGCCTCTTTTTTGCCCAATTTAGTAACGATATTAGCGACCCATGACTTGCCGCAACGTCTCACAAGCGGGACAACTACCATCCGGTCGAATCATAGCGAACCCGGCCTGGGGATCGTCGCTCCATAACGTAAAGTCGACATTGAAAACAATGACCATGCGCGCTTTTCCGCTGTTGGCAGCCAGGCTAACTGCTTCAGCCAACCATTGGGCATGTTGGGCCACAGATGTGCCACCGGCCCATGAGAATCGGCTGGGTACGCCACCGAAATCCTCACCGGATAGATAACCCAATTCGGTGAAGCAAACGGGCTTACCTAAAGAGTTGAAATACAAATCCAACATCGGCTGGAAGTACCAGCTATAATGATTATTTCCCGCCGGGTGGCCGGAAGCTTGTGCCGGTGGTGTCGCGCCGGCATTGAAATGTGCGCCCATACAATCCATGTAATTGGCCGCGCCGGCGGCGGCCATACCGGCCAGGTAAGCGCTGTCATCACAACCATTGGCGCTGCAGCCCCCTCCAAAGAATCCGGTAGGAGCCGGGGCACCACTAATAACCATGACGTTAGGGTTGGCCGCTTTTATCGCATTATAGGCGGGGGCGAGCATATTATTGACGTAGTTAGCCGGATCGATCTGGCCTACGGGCCACTCGAAGTCGATGTTCATCTCGTTCCAGACTTCGATGGCATCCGGACCAAGGGCGGCAACACCTCCCAGGAAATTGACATAGCTATTGAAATCAATACTGTCCGGATAGGGCGAGCCAGGAATACTTAACAAGACTTTAAAACCGTTAGCATGGGCCTGCTGAATACGTCCGGCGACCGCACTGGGATCATCTCCAGGCCCCCATTTATGCTGGAACTTAATCCAGTTCATCCCGGCCTGGCTCATCAACTGCGGATTGCCAAAGCTGTGACTTTGGCCACCAAGCTCAAATCCGGCATTGGCTACCGGTGCGACGGCTACTGGTGGCGGGGGAGCAGCAGGCGCCGGCTCAGCCTGGCCTTCATCATCTCCGCTATCTCCACTGCTAGGAGCGGCGGCAACGGCCGGTGCGGCCACTTCTACAACCTCAAGACCGCTAACATCGGCATCGGAGCTGACGGTCACCAGGGAAGCAAAAATCCATCCTTCTCGCCCATCAGGCATGATGACATTCAGCCAGCTTGCGTCAGAATTGCGGCCGATCAAAGATAACTCCATCCCCGGATCAGCGCCATCAGACAAAGTGCCATAAGTCAGGCCCGGCCCGGTGCGCACGTTAGCACCCACATTAACCACGGCATCCGCGTCACCGGTGAAGCCGGTATTCACTGTTTCCACCGCTTCACTTTCAGCCGGTTCCTCAGCCGCTTCTTCGGCCGTCTCATCTATTTCTGCTACTTCTTCAGCCCCATCGGTTGCTTCAGCGATAGCTTCTCCCACCGACACTTCCAAAGAATCCAAATTAGCAATATTATCTCCAAGGGCAAAATCGGCGCTGACAATATAGTCTCCCTCAGCCTCGCCGACCTCCCAGGAGAAAGTCAATTCATTGCCGCTTTCGCTGGCCAGAACACTGTCATTCTCATTGCGGACGGTCCAGACAATCGCTGCCGCTGATGGTTGGGGGGCTTCGGCTAATCCCTGTACACTTTGCAAGGCCAGCGCATAACCGCTGCCATCCTCTAAATTTTGTAAACCATTCACAGCAACCCCACGCAGATTGTAGCCGGTGGTCTGCTGCAAGCGATGATTCAAAGCTGACTCACTGCCCAGCCAGACCTCATGAGTCTGCCCATTATCTTCATAGCTGTATTTATAGGTTAGGCTGTTGCCATCCCATTCCAAGGGATTGGCCGCACCGGACAGAGCCACTTCAACCGTTTCGTTGGGCTGCACTGTTTCCGATCCTTGTAAAAATTGTAGCTCGCCAAAATTGGTCAAGGCTTCCTCATTGGAAAGGGGGATAAAGGTTTCACCCAGGCGATCGACGGCAGTGGCGCTGCTTAGAGCGGATAACTTGCGCCGGTCGACATGCCGTGTCGCCCAATCCAGGACCTGAGTCCCTGCTTCACCAGCATCATATTGTGTGGGATCTGTCGGAAGTCGTAAATAGACAGCATCAGCTACTACTCCAATGGCCGCCCAGTCTTGTCCCTCACTGTCCAATGTGCTACCCGCTAATGTTGGTGCATCCAAAGTGACCAGCAGTTTCATCCCTTTTTCGTGCAAAGCATCAGCCAGGGAGGCCACAAATTCGGTATAAGCATCACGCTGAGCTGCAGGCACCTCCTGGTAATCCAGGTTGACGCCGCTGAAGCCCACTTCCGCCTTTTGCACCAGGTCATTGATTTGGGATTCCTGCAGAGCTTCATCATTTAACAGGGCTGACAGGGAGGCCTGGTCCGTGATCGGTCCGACATTGGTCACACGCATCCACTGCTCGGATTCATGATCCGGATGGGGAACAAGCTCGCCTGATACGGTGCCATCGCTTTGTAAAACCAATTCGCTAATCGTCATTTCTTGCAGAAGGGGCAAAATTGAAGATGGCAATGTTTCCTCGAAAATTATATCAGCGCCAATAGTCATTGGATCGGCCGGAGCAACCTGCATCATCACCAAGGCTTGCGGCAAACTATTTTCAGCACTGATAATTTGCTCGCTGTTAGGATCAACCTGGCTGGGCATGAAAACCCACTCGCTGCCATTCCAACCATATAAATCCAACGTTTTGTAATCACCCGCACCGGCCTGGATCGGCAAAGCGATCTGTCCGGCGGCATCGCCTGCTTCTGAGCTTACGGTATAGATGTCGCTGACCATTGTCAGCTGGGCCGGGGCTTCCGAGCCGGAATTTTGGGCTAAAAACTCATCTTGCGAAACAATGTCAATGTCGGCGCTGCCTGAACTCAGTGAAAGCGCCAATCCATCCGGGATTGCTATTTCGCTGCTCGGCAGTTCGGCTTCTTCAACCCCGGGTGCCGTCTCGACAGCAGCCTCTTCATCCTGAGAACCCCCTAAGCCGAGCCGCTGGCCCAATGAAATGGGGGGCAAGAATAATCCGGCGATGATCAATACCGCTAGAAGGATAAATCCACCAATAATTAACCATCTCGATCGAGAATTATTATTTGTGTCACTTTTTTCCATTTTACTCTCCGGGAGAGTCTTCCCTTTCTCGCAATTTATGTTGTGTGCCAGAAATCACAGCACAAAAAAAGCGGCCTGATATTAAGCCGCCAGCAAATTCTATTAAGTATTGATGATTCTAGCACAAGGAAAAATCTAAAGACAAGGATTAAGGGTTAAGGAAGGTTTACTGGAGGGGGATCATTGAGGAAACGTTAATTTAGATCGTAGAAGTGTGTGAAATTATTGAAAAGATGTCAACGATTGAAACGTTGACATCTTTTTCGCTTATTACAGTCCGTACACAAGAGTATCGGGGTGGAAATCAGCCCACCCGAACCAGAAAACGGTGGTGCTCTTGATGCGGTCTAGTTGTGTGCCTGCCAGGGGGCCATCAATCGCCACTCCATTAAAGCCATCCCAGGTGCTGCCGGTCTCGGTATCGGTTAAGCTTAGATCCCCATCTGATGCGGAGAAGGTTAACGTTTCTCCATCTACGACACGGTCGAAGACCAGGCCCGCCCCACTACTGTTGTCAAAGACGACCAGGATTTGATTGTCACCAACAACATCATTGATTACCGGTTCATTGTTGAGGACGCTGAAGGGATAAGCAACGGCCGTGCCGTCCAATTCCGCCCCGATGACGAACTCTTTGGTATATAGTCGGTCATCAAAATTCGTTTTGCCAATGACACCGGCGCTCTCGGAAGCATAGTAGCTGTCATATGTGTCGCGACCCCCGCGACGGCCGCCTTTATCCAAGGCCAGGGTGTCCGGGTGTTCTTCTTTCCACTTCTCCCAGGTCATCATCCAGGAAGGCAGGAACTCTAACTTGGTCCCAACCATTTCGCCGGCCACTGATTCGCCTATTAACTGACTCCAATAACTTTCCGTTTGCCGATCATACATGACCAGAACATTGCGGATTAATTTGCCGGATACGCCGAATGTAAATTCTTGCCCCTCGATTTCGCGGGCATACACGATGCCCGTAAAGCAAAGGGGTCACCAGGTGACCGCAAGTTTCACGCCGCCTACCGTATCATTCACAATTTCATGATTGCTCAAAAAGGGCACGGAATAAGCTCGTGTGTCCCCATTAAAGGTTACGCCCATCACTATTTCCGTGGGATCGTAGAATTCATCCGCTTCCTCGGCACTCAGGAAACGAGGCTCGTCAATCGCCGGAATGGCATCGCGTGGCAGCAAAGTCACAATTTCTAAATCGGCGTATTTTTCGGCCGGGAAGCGGGTCGGGGCTGGTTCTGCGACTTCGCTTACGGAATTTTCATCTGTTTCAGGGCGCGTAGATTCATCAGGAGCACTGATATCTGTTTCCGTCCCCGGTCGCCTCTCAGGCGTCGGTTGTGGGGTTGGCAAAGGTTCAGCTTGCCGGGCACCGACACAGGCAGTAAACAATAAGACAAATCCGCAGAGGAGGCCTGCTCTTGACAGGATGGGACTGTTTTTCATTATTGCTCTTGTTTTCATAAGGCTCATTATAGATAACCTGGGACAATTTTCTGTAATCTTGACACCGAAACGGCCGTTGTTATACTCACGTTAAAATAAGTGAAAGCTCTCCTATATTTAGGGGATGAGCAATAAAAACATTAGGAGAACGCTAAAATGGCAAATCTTGACAGCATATTTTCAAACATGTCTTCTCAATTTCAGGCAGACAAAGCAGGCGACCTGAATATGACCGTGCTTTTTGATCTAAGCGGCGACGGCGGGGGCCAATGGAATGCTCAAATCGTTGACGGTAAATTTGATGTCAGCAAAGGGTCAGTCGCCAATCCGGACGCTACCTTAAGCATGGACGCCGATGATTTTGAAGCCATGTCCAAAGGGGACCTTAATCCGATGATGGCTTTTATGTCCGGCAAGATTAAAGTGGACGGCGACTTAAACACCGTGATGAAATTCCAATCGCTCGTTGGCCTTTAATTGATTGGCTACAAGCTTGTAGAAGATTTAAAGGCGTTGTCGGCTAAATGCCGGCGACGCCTTTTCCTTTTAAATTTCGGCCACAATCTGGGCAAAGTCGCGCTCTTCGGCCATATTGGGGTCGACGCCAAATAAACGCAAGATTTCCAATATAAGATTCGCTTTCCTTTCCGCATCACTGACCGACCAGGTGCGTGATTTAACTTCCAGGAAATAACCCGGCAGTTCCGGTTTGATCACCCGATCCAGGTTAATGGCGAAATCAGTGCCCTGGTACAGAATGCGCCAGCGCAAACGATCTTTATTTACTGAGCGTTCTGCCAGGGGATCAAAATATTCTTGATAAAAACGCAGGCTGCGATCGGCTTCCGCCAGGAAACGAGAGCGTGAAAGCATAACCGCGTTGTCAAACCCCCGCCTTTCTTCCTCACCAATCAGAGTCAACCTGGCTCTTACCTGGGTGACTTCCCCCTCCGGATTGACAAACTCATCCTCGCGAAAACGTAAAAGAGCCGCATCTTCATCATCTTCGGCGAAGTAAAAATATTGATCAAACTGGCGGTAATGGGAATACTTAGTGATCTCTAACTGTCCGCTTTTCATGAATGCTACGATCGGCTCGTTATCAGCAACGGGCACCTTTATCTGCACTTCAAAGCTTTCTTGCCGCTGAACACCGGACAAGAAAACCAGCTTGTTATAAGGACTGGATTCCCTTTCCGCGACAAAAGCATCAATCTGAGCAGCAACTTTTGCCGCCCCTTGCCTGGCCTCCTCCTCATTCACCGTCAACAGCTTGCGATCGCGCATCAGCCACGCCCCATCACAGATAACGTGCAAGACATCTGGCGCTTTTGAAGCATAAACCAGGCGGGAATAAACCGCATCGGGATTATTGTGAAAATGGGGCTGGTTATGGATCCCATCCATCTCAACAACAGCAATGTCGGCCCGCTTTCCTGGCTCCAAACTACCCGTAACGTCGGCCATATGCATCGCGCGTGCACCGCCAATCGTAGCCACTTCCAGGGCTTGCCGGGCGGGCAAAACAGTCGGATCGCTGCTGGCCGTCTTGGCCAGGAGAGCAGCCAGGCGCGTCTCTTCAAACATGTCCAGGTCATTATTGCTGGCCGGACCATCTGTGCCCACGCCAACGTTGAGACCAATGGCCAGCATGTCACCCACGGGGGCAATGCCGCTGGCCAATTTCAAGTTACTGGAAGGGCAGTGAGCTACACCGGCTCCAGCCTCCTTCAATCGGAACATTTCTGCCCGATCCAGGTGCACGCAGTGTGCTGCCAGCAGCTTGGTAGATAAAATGCCATGCTGGTCAAGCCAGGGCACAACCGTCATGTGGTTATCATTGCGGCTGTTTTCTACTTCCAATTTGCTTTCACTGACATGGGTGTGCAGGGGTACATCCAGCGAAACAGCCAGATCGGTACAGGCGCGCAGCAGTTCGGGCGTCGCTGTGTACCAGGCGTGCGGGGCGACGGCCGGTTGGATCAGCGGGTGGCCATTCCACTTTTCAATAAAGCGCCGGCAGCGAATCAGCCCTTCTTCAAATGTGCTCGCATCAGGAGCAGGAAAAATAAGAATGGTTTGACCCAATAAGGCACGCATGCCGATTTGCTCTGTTTCTTCGGCGATCGCCTCTTCAAAATAATACATGTCGGCGAAGGACGTGATGCCCGAACGAATCATCTCTGCACAGGCCAGTCTCGTACCCAGGCGCACAAATTGTGGTGTCACAAATTCACGCTCTAAGGGCATCAAATAGCCCAGCCAAACATCCAGGCGTAAGTCATCGTTAAGCCCACGAAACAGAGTCATCGGGATGTGGGTATGGGCATTCACCAAACCAGGTATGACCACCTGCCCCTCGCAGTCCACCGTTTGGGCTGCATCGTATGATGAGGCAATTTGTGGAGAAGGGCCAACCGCGAGAATCGTATTGGCGCGGATGGCAAGTGCACCATCAGGAAAAACTTCATAATCTTCATTCATGGTGACCACTGTGCCACCGCTTAATATAAGATCGACCGTTTCGGCCATTTTAATACCTCCAGCCCTGAAAAATATTCCCGGAACAAGCCGGTTCCGGGAATGCGAAGAAAAAAATTGTTAAGTATAGAAACCTGGTAACTTTGTTTCTTTTTAATCGTAAGGGCATTATACCGATTCCTGATATAATTTACTAAGCAAACCAATGAGAATCCACAAAGCCCAGGCTTAAACAATAGCAAAGGTTGAGGAATAGTGTTCAGATGCGAATGGTTGATTTGATCGAGAAAAAGCGCGACGGAAAAGAGCTAAGCGGCGCGGAAATCGCATATTTTGTACAAGGCTTTACTGCTGAAGACATACCAGATTACCAGGCTGCTGCGCTGTTGATGGCGATCTACATTCGCGGCATGAATCGGCGTGAAACGGTTGACCTGACCCTGGCCATGGCGGCTTCTGGTGAGCAGCTCGATCTGCATGATGTCGCTCCATTGGTGGTAGATAAACATTCCTCCGGCGGTGTGGGTGACAAGACGACACTGGTCGCCCAACCCCTGGTCGCCGCTTGTGGGGTTCCTGTAGGTAAGATGAGCGGCCGTGGATTGGGATCAAGCGGCGGTACATTAGATAAAATGGAATCAATCGCGGGCTGGACCTTCCAAATGCCGTTGGACCAATTCAAACGGCAGCTTGCCGATATCGGCATCGTCCTGGCCGGACAGTCCGTCTCCCTGGCTCCGGCCGACGGCATGCTATACGCCCTGCGGGATGTGACCGGAACCGTGGGCAACAAATCCTTAATCGCCGCCTCGATCATGTCTAAAAAACTGGCCGGGGGTGCCGACGCCATCGTTTTGGACGTGAAGATGGGCAATGGCGCATTTATGCCCACCCTGGAAGATGCCCAGGAGTTGGCGCGAATCATGGTTGATATTGGGCATGATGCCGGCCGCCAGACAGTGGCCCTCATCTCCGACATGAACCAGCCCTTGGGACACGCCGTGGGCAATGCACTGGAAGTTAAAGAAGCGATTGACACATTGCAAGGGCAAGGACCGGAAGATTTTTGGCAGCACTGCTTGCATGTCGCCTCGCATATGCTCATTCTGGCCGGAAAAGCGGCGTCCCAACAAGAGGCCGAGAAGCTCGTTACGGCCACGCGGGACGACGGCCGCGCGTTGCATAAATTTCGCGCAATGGTGGCAGCCCAAGGGGGTCATGTGGAGCAGATTGATGATCCGGGCAAACTGCCACAAGCGCAGGTTATTCAGGACATTCAAGCGCCGCACAGCGGCACGATTAGCGCCATTGACACGGCCGAGATTGGTTGGGCTTGCGTCCATCTCGGCGGCGGGCGAATGGTCAAAAGCGATATGATAGACCATGCTGTAGGCCTGATATTGCCTGTAAAAATCGGCGATCAGGTGAAAGCAGGTGAGCCGATAGGGGTTATTCACGCCAATGATCAAGACAAGCTAAATACAGCACGCGAGCAGATCCTATCCGCGATCACCATTACTGATGAAACGGCCGAACGATTACCCCATTTTTACGGCATCGTAGAATAAAAAATGATGCTCATATTTTGATAGCCGGCATCATTCTGAAAGCTTGAGCGAACCCACCCAACTGATTTGTTCACGAGATTTCTTAACAAGTGACAGTCACTCTAATAATGACCAAAGTGACTGTCACATTACTTAAATCGTTTAGAAAACAAACCATTAATTGGCAACAATAAGCGAGAGTAAACCAACAGTCGAAAGAGGGAATAGCACGATGAAAGCATTAGGCGTTGACATTGGTGGCAGTGGCATCAAAGGTGCCCTGGTGGATACGGATAAGGGTGAGATGGTGACTGATCGCCTGCGCATTCCTACACCCAGGCCGGCCACGCCGAAAGCAGTGATTGCTACCATCAATAAAATCGTCGATCACTTTGATTACCAGGGGCCACTGGGGGTCGGATTCCCAGGGATTGTCATTGACGGAGTCTTGCTTTCAGCGGTGAATATTCATCCTGATTGGGAAGGATTTAAAGGGCAAAAAGAGATTGCCAAGGCCACCGGCTGCCGGGTTGTCCTGGGTAATGATGCCGATCTCGCCGGATATGCGGAAATGCTTTATGGTGCCGGCAAAGAGGCCAGGGGAGAGACGATGCTTTTCACACTGGGCACGGGTATTGGCAGCACCATGTTTGTCAAAGGGCAATGCGTGCCTAATTTGGAGTTGGGCCACCTCTACTTACCCAACCATAAAGAAGATGCTGAAAAATACACATCTGATCGCGCGCGAAAGGATCAAGATCTCAGTTGGAAAGAATGGGGCCGCCGACTAAACGAATATTTCCATCATATCGAGTTTTTATTTTCCCCGCAGCGGGTGATCATCGGCGGCGGGGTCAGCAAAAAGCATAAAAAGTTTCTAAAATATATCGACATTAGGGCAGAAGTTGTTCCCGCAGAGCTGTTGAATGAAGCTGGCATCATCGGTGCTGCCGCCGCGGCCGTGTCCGGTGGAGGGTATCGTATTTAAATCCGGTTTCAGTTGATTGTGCTATAATAATCGCTTATGAAACTTAAGAATAAACCGGGATCACGCCTCGCTTATTTGCCCGAGGCAGATGCCGAAGCCCTGGCTGAATGTCTTGTTGCTTTCGCTAATGGGGATGGGGGTTTGGTTCTCCTGGGTGTCAATGAAGATGGAGAATCCGCGCAGGAGATTTGGGAAGAAGAAGCGGAAAGCGCGCTGCAAGAAGCGGCCACGCTTTGCCGCCCGCCCGTACCTACACGTTGGCAGCCGGAGGAAACACGGGACGGCACTTTGATCGGCATCCATGTCTCGCGCAGCCTGGAACTGCACAGCCTATATGACGGCCGTGTCCTGATTCGCAGCGGAGCACGCAACCGGCCTCTTTCCGGTGATGAGATTCGCGATCTGGCCGGCAGCAAACAAACGGCCGAATATGAAACTGAAATCGTCCCCGGCGCTCGCTTTGAGGACTTGGACCATGAAATCATCCAGGAGTATTTGCAGGGACGTGAAGCGCGCGGCGCGGCTCAGGTCACGTCCATCCCCGAATTACTGTTTGAAATCGGAGCTACGGACCGCGAAGGGCGGCCGACGGTGGCCGGGGTGCTGCTCTTCGGCAAGAATCCGCAGATGTTTCTGCCCCAGAGCGGCATTGTCTTTGTCAAGTTTCCCGGAACCCAGCCACGCGGGGAGAACGGGGGCATCGGCTACGGCCGTCGTGATGAACTAACCGGTCCTATTGCCCGCCTAGTAGCCCGCGCCTGGAATGTCGTCTTTGAAGAGATGCGCGTCGGTGCCCAGGTCAGCAAGCTGGAACGGGAGGAGATCACCGAATATCCCCGTTTCGCC
>JANQGC010000294.1 GCA_028277515.1 Anaerolineae bacterium | reverse complement strand
CAACGCTTTTTCGGGATAACCGGCAGCTTTATAAATGTCGGCCGCCCGGCGCGCTTCCCCGGCCAGGAAGTATGATTGGGCAGCTTTCACAGGCAGCCTGGCTCTTTCATAGCATTCGGCCGCTTCATGCCATAAGTTAGCCCGGTCGAACACCATGGCCGCTTCTTTATGCCGGCCAACGGCGCTCCAAAGTTCGGCCGCGGCGTGAATCCGCTCATGCGCTTCGAGCAAAGTAACGGCCTCCGAGCGCTGGTTAGTCTCAACCAACAGGCCGGCGGCCTGTTCGTAGTTTTCAATGTCGGTCCAGATGGATACGGCGCGGTCGATGTCGCCCGCTTTCTCGGCGATTTGAGCGGCGCTTTCCGGCTGTTTAAGGGCCAGGTAAAGGTTTATCGCCTCATCTGTTTGCCCGGCCAGGTCATATTGAACGGCGGCGCGGCGCAGATGGCCTCCTTCGTGATAAATGGTGGCGGCGCGATTGTGCTCGCCTAGTTCGGCAAACTGGCCGGCGGCCGTTTCCACATGCCCCAATTGCAGGTGCATTTCCGCTTCCTGCTGGCGGTCACCGGCCTGCTGGAAGGCTTTTAACGCCTGTTGATAATGGTTGGTTTGGGCGTAGAGTGGGGCCGCCTGGTCATGAGCGCCCGCCTTTTCGTATAGCTGTGCAGCAACAAAGGGGTAGTCGCCATGAGAAAAGTCATTGGCTGCGTCCAGCCAATCGCCACGCAGGGCGGCCGCGGTTCCGGCGAGCACCCACTGCTCTTCCATGCGGTAACTGTCCGGCGAATGAAGTGCGTCATTGGCGACGGCGGTCCGGCGCAGGCAGTGGATCGTGCCATCGGCCGTGCCCACGTATAGATAGGAACCTCCCAATGCGATGGTGGTGCGCACCGGGTTGTCCAGCTCTAACTCCCAATGCAGTTCCCCAGTTTCGGCTTCCAGGGCATAAACCCAGCCGCCGCGCGAACCAAGGTATATGCTGTCATGATGCAGCAGAGGTGGGGCGAGGATATGCTTTTGGGTCACGAACTCCCAACTCGTTTGGCCGTCATCCCGGCCAAGGGCACGCAGCAGATAACGGCCGCTGGGATACGCCTTGATGGGCAGATAAATATGGTCCGGGCCGGCAACCGGTGGCGCGGAAACGCCACGGTCGGCGTCGTGCTCCCAGAGACGGGAGCCATCTTGCGTGCTGATGGCCAGCAAGCGACGGCTGCTGGTGGGCGCGTATAACACGCCGTTGGCATAAGCGAAGGGCATGTCAAACCAGTCGGTTTCGCTGGTGTTGGCATAAAAAAAACGCTCTGCCCCTTGCAGATCCAGGCGGCTGATCACATTGGTGAAGCCACCGATATATAGCCTGTCTTCACCCAGGGTCAATGGGGCGGCCGACCAGTTGGGTAGGGTGCCCGACTGCCAGGTGATTGCACCGTTTTCTTTGTTTATGGCATAAACATGGTGGTTGCTGGCCGAGATGAAAAGTTGTTGGCCGTGGACGGCCGGAGCTGAATGGCTGTGCGCCGGCAGTTCGGTCTGCCAGAGGATGTCTCCGCCGGCGAGGTCCAGGGCTTGCACGTAGCCTTGCGAACCGGCCAAAACGCCGAGGTGTTCGCTGCTGCTGACCAGCAATTCATCGTCGATGGCCAGGTAGCGAGCGAACCGGTCGGATTCCAAGGCGTGGGACCAGTGGGTTTTGCCTGATTGGTTGTCCAGGGCGATCAGTTCCGAATAGCGACGGCCGCGGTTGTCTTCTTTTTCTATGCCGCAGATGAGGAGACGGCCATGGGCGGCCATTTGAAAATAGGGTTTGCCGATTTGGCCGTTGAGCGTCGCATGCCAGACGGCCGTTCCCGGTCCTTCTGCACCTCCCGGCCGTTTCCAATCCCCATTGGGGCAAATCTGGCGATCCAGCAGGAGTGTGTGGCAGTGTGGACAAAAAACGGTGTGCAATGGTGAAGGCTGCTGTAGCATGCTATGTCCCTGCTTGGGTGCAAAATGAGGAGGCAACCCGCTTTAACCCTAATTTTAAATATCAGGAAATCATCTTTACATGTGCCAGTCACTTACAAGCATCATTCTTGAGGTGAAGAATAACTCAAAGTGGCTGTCACTTTGTATCGGGTTATTTACTGCATAAATATTACATAATATTAGCAAACCTTGATTTGAATTGCAATATTGGGACCATTAATACCAGGGTGATTCCAAAGTCGGATAGGTAACCGCGATTTCTAATCGCGCTGAGGAGCGAAATTTTGAAATTTCGGTTACATTAAACTTTGGATTCGCCCTACCAAAATACGTGCCTGGCACTTGGGAAAATCATAAACTACACAATCGGCGCAATCTTTGATTACCGTTTTGATCGACGAGGTAGACGTGGTATTAATGCGCCGGTTTCTTTTATGTATTCATCGTATGAACCGCCAAATTGTTCAGCCAGAATCCCTTCCTCATAACGAACCCTTGCGATTACATCGATCAATGTGGCCAGCAGCCAGGACAAACCGATAAACCAGTTCGCCGATATGAGCAGGGGGGAACCCAAAATCAGCAGAAATGCAGTGTAAATCGGGTGGCGTACCCAATGATAGGGACCATTTGTCGTCAGAGTTTGTTCTTTCATCAGTCGTGGCGTGTCGCTCCAATTACGGCCTAATGCACGGTGTGACCATTCTAAAAGGGCGAAGCCTAAAATGGCAATGCCTACACCCAGCCAGCGCAGCCAATCGGGAAAGGGCAAGGAGGCCCAGGCCATCCAGGCGGGATTAACCAAATAAAGTATGGTTGAGGCAAAGGCTAACAGCGATAGTATGTTTGCGACGATGGCGGTTTTTCCACCTTCTCGCTCTTTAATAGTGTCCGATTCCGGACGGCCGTGTTTTTTTGTGTAGTATGCGCGATGGGCGACAAAGCCGACAATCAGCAGCAGTAATAGTATTCTAAAGAGTAATTCATCATCCATTATAATTTAGCCTAGCCTAAATATTAGATTGCATTTGCCGAAATGTCAAGTTTGAAGTGAGTTTAAATTTTTACAATATGACTTGATCGACAAAAAACCTTGAAAGATTATTGGTCTTTGATTAATTTCGGTTCAAGGAGTAGGATCTGGATATGATTACAATCGTTACCGGCAAGAACCAAATTACAATACCGGCTGCTTTGGTGAAAAAATTGAACATCCAACCGGGGCAGCGAATCGATTGGCGCATAGGTGAAGAGGGACAATTAATTGCCTATCTTTTACCATCCCGTGGGCAATTAGCACAAATGACGGCCGGCATGGGACGTGATTGGTTAGATGCTTACAGCGATCCCATTGCCGATTTGATTGCAGAACGAATGGCAGATAAAGTCAACAATCGAATTTCCGAGTAAGTGTGCAACCTCAGTTGCGCGGTATTGTGTAAACCGGCATCTAGGATGCCTACTTACATGATGAGTGTATTTTTGCTGAATATCAATCAATGCTCCAGCTTTTCTTCAACAGCCGACTTAATCCGGCCTGCGGCCACCAACCCGCGAACGGCCTCAATGTGCGGCGATAGGGGGGCATCTGCGGCCAAGAACGGCACCTTAGTACGGATGAGATCATAAGCCACGCTTGTGCCTCTGCCTAATTGATCGACCCCTTCTTCGCGGCGGCGAAAGTCGATGCCCTGGGCGGCGGTCAGCAGTTCGATGGCCACGATGGTTTCTACATGGTCCAGCACCCGTTTCATATGGCGCACGGCCGTTGCCCCCATGCTCACATGATCCTCGACATTGGCGCTGCTGGTGATGCTGTCTGAACTGGCGGGATGGGCCAGCACCTTGTTTTCCGAGGCTAGCGCGGCGGCCGTGTATTGGGCCATCATCATGCCGCTTTCTAATCCACCTTGATCGGTCAGAAACATGGGCAGCACCCCTTGATTGGTGTCGGAATCCACCAGGCGAGCCACCCGCCGCTCGCTCATGTTGCCCAGATCGGTGACGGCCAGCTTCATGTAATCCATGGCCAGGGCGATTGGCTCACCGTGGAAGTTGCCCGCGGAGATGACATCAATGTCACCGCTCTCCTCATCAACGAAAATCAGCGGGTTGTCGTTGGCCGCGTTGAGTTCGATATTAATCACCCATTCCGCATAGGCGATGGCGTCGCGCACCGCACCGTGTACCTGGGGTACGCAACGCAGGGTGTAGGGGTCTTGGACATTGTTGGGGTCATCATCACGCAGGAATTGGCTGCCGCCGATCAGGCGGCAAAGGAATTTGGCGGAGTCGATCTGGCGCGGGTGGGGGCGGGCGTGATGAACGCGCATGTCATAGGCCCGGCCGGTTCCTTTGAGCGCCTCCAGGCTGAGCGCGGCGGCGATGTCCGCGGTCAGAGCTAGGGTGATAGCGCGCCGCACCTGCAAAGCACCCATGCCGACCATGAGGGTCGTGCCGTTGATTAAGGCCAATCCCTCTTTGGCGCGCAGTTGAATCGGCTG
>JANQGC010000299.1 GCA_028277515.1 Anaerolineae bacterium | reverse complement strand
TCCTATGCACTCTTGTATTGGGCGCTGCTCACAGTACCCGCCGGGTTAACAATGATGGTCCTGGCCTTTGTGCCCCTGCTCACTTTTTTCTTTGCCCTGGCTCATGGCCTTGAGCCGTTTCGTTGGCGTGGTTTGCTGGGCGCCCTTATTTCAATCGGCGGTATCGCTATTGCCGCTGGTGATGCCCTGGCTGCGGCAGTCCCTTTACTATCTCTCCTGGCGGTCGTTGCCTCTGCCTTTTGCATAGCGGAGGCCAATGTCGTCTTCAAGGTTTTCCCACCGGTTAATCCCCTGGTCACAAATGCCATAGGCACCGGCGTAGGTGCGTTATTGTTGTTCGTGATCTCACTATTGGCCGGTGAGGTTTGGCTTGCTCCTAACAATAGAACAACTCAAATAGCTTTTCTCTACCTGGTTTTGGTGGGGACGGTGCTGCTTTTCTACCTTTATCTTTTTGTGCTGCGGCGGTGGACGGCTTCGGCCACTTCTTACTCATTTTTACTTTTTCCCATATCAGCGGCAATCATGGGAGCCTGGTTAGCCGGGGAAGGCATCAGCCCCGCTTTCATCCTGGGAGGATCGCTGGTCTTGGCCGGGGTCTGGGTGGGTGTTTTCAGTGAGAAGGATGACGTTCCCCAACCAAAGGGCCAGGAATAAGCAAAGGAGGCTGATAATGTCGCAATTTCGTCATTATATTGCGGCAAGAATCAATTGGGGTTCATATTTTGTTAATTCCATCTTTTTAGGCACACCGCACCTTAAACAGAATATGCTTAGTTTTCGGCCGCTTTACAACACTCCACATATAACGAACCCACTATTCGGTCCTCACGGTCCAGGCCGGGATCATACGAGCGCCGCTTAATTTCCGAAAAACCGGCTTTATCCAGAATAAAAGCCAGGGTTTCATAATCGTAGGCGTAGTGATGGTTGCCATTTTGCCGGAAGCTGAAGTTAACATGATCCATCCGGGTCTGGCACCAGGCCGGGTTCCACTTTTCCTGGGCAGCATAATACGCATCCGTCCCGCCGTGCACGTAAGAGTTCAAGATCAATTCCGTATCCGGCACAGAAATGCTCAACAAACCACCCGCCATTAAGACGCGGTAACATTCGCTGAGAAAAAGCTGGGCCGGTTGAGGATAGCCAATATGCTCCAGAAAATGTTCGCTATAGATCACCTGGCAGCATTGGCTGGGCAGCGGCAGCGGACGGCGCAAATCTAAATTGAGATCGACCTTGTTGCCGATATCAATATTGACCCATCCTTGTTTATAGTTTGCCCCGCAACCCAGATGCAGCTTTAGATCCTTGGCCTGCCTGAATTTCCGCGCCCGCCATTTGCCATTTTGATGCACGAGGAACGTCTCCATCTCACTGTAGAGGTTCAACGCTGCATCTTGAACGCCATACGGCAGGGGGCGGCTCGCCCAATTTACAATTCTTTTTCCGTAATAACGAAACTTGCCCATGAAATTTTCCCCCAAATCAGAAATTGCAAGAACTTGCTCATACAGAAAAGCTCCAGGCACTTAATGGATTCCTGCCGGCACAGGAATGACGACCCAAAAACCAATATTTTTTATTAACGAACCCCGACCGTCATGCAAAAATTAGATAAGCGATTGCTCAAATTTTGGTGGCGGCCGTTATTTTTCTATCTCATAAAGATCGGCGTAGCGCCCTTGATAGAGGGGCAGCAGCCCATTCGACCCCTCATTGGCCAGCATATCATTCAATGCATGTGGATATAACAGCAGAAGCTGGCGCTCCGGAAATGTTCCGGCGATGGCGTCGATAGCCTGAGATTTCTCTGCCCAGGATGAGTCCTCAGAATAGATCGTGTTAACCTGGTTCACTCGCGCTTCATAGCCCGGCAGGCCATTGTTGAAAAAATAGCCGTCAACGACATAAGGCAGCCGTTCCGATACGATAAGCATCGTGCTGTCATCCTTATGATAAAAAGGCAGGACCAGGACAGCCTGTGGCTGCGAGTTGTCGCGTGCCCACTGGTAGACATCAGCAAATATCAAATCATAAGCCGGGTAGTATGTTCCATCTTCGATCCAGCCAATGTCTGCTTCCGGATACAGATCTCCCTGATGGGCGAAGCGAGATTCAACATGAGTGCCGTTGAGTTGGAAATTGTCGGCCGTGACCGCCGGATTGAACAGGCGGCTGGTGCCGATAGTCAGGATATTAATGAACATCAGACCGAAGAGCAGCACCGCATAAGCTCTGCCGGCGATGCTCTTTTTCTCGCCACCGGCAAAAAGATAAGTATGAATGGGCAGGGTGCAAATCAGGCTAACAATGATCGTGGAGAGGTAGATGAACTTATACTCATTATTAAAAACGCGAGCGAAATAAGCCAGTACGAAGCCAAAGAAAGTGACCATCAGCAGGAAGACCAGCGTAGGCTCGCGCGTTTTGTAAATTTGGTAGACCCCGATCAGGAAAAAGGGAATTAACAGCGAGGTCATGGAGAAGATGGAGAGGACCTGGCGCGATGAGATCAGGTCGATGCCCGGCGAAAGGTCAATGCTGTTGGATGCCCCAAACAAAAAGCTGAACCAGACCAGGCCGATGATCAGCACCAGCAGCGATAAGACGGCCGTCCACGCCTTGTGCGTTTTAATCAGAGATTGCAGCTCGGCCGCGCGCTGCTTATGCCGGCTAAAATCCAGCAAATAACCTTGAAAATAAGCGTCGGCCAGATAAGTAGCGGCCAGAGCGATGGGAATGACCGTAAAAATAAAAACGCCGCTGATCGGATGGAAAGCGAACACACCGAAAGAGGCGATAATCGCAAAAAGCAGATCAAACACCCCGCCGCTGCCCTTGATCACGCGCAGGACGAACAGCAGAGTCAAAACGTAGCAGAGGACACCCAGGGCAAAACCGGAAATGGCCAGATAATACGTCAACAGGTGGGTCAGGCGGGCAATGCCGAATAGGGCCACCGGCTGTAAAGACCAGATCGTATCTGCGCTCAATCCCGCTGCTCCATTCAACGCCAGCCAATGGAATGATCCCAGCGGGTTCATGCCGAATAAGGCGAACAGGGTCAGCAGCAGGATCACGCCATAGCGCCGTTCCCCAGGGAAAAGCAAGGTGATGATGCCGCGCATGGCCATAATGGTCAGGATCAGGACGACGGCATGAACCAGGGTGGCGATCAGCGTCGGCGCGATGTCCGTTAAATTGGATAATGTGGCTACCAGGGCGTGAAACAGCCAGTAGCCGTTGGCCGGCGCGCCGGGGAAGGTCTGGTTTTCCGGTGGGGAGATGCCGTTAATCAACTGGAAAAAATAACCGGCATGTTCGTTGCCGTGCCGCGCCAACTGCATGCGCACCGAGAGCAGACGCGATAAGATGCTCGGAAAAAGCAGCAGGAACGCGCCAATGATGATCAGCCAGCGGCCGATGGGCGAGCCGATATCAAAGGTATATGTTGCTGGATCGTGGCCGGCGGTTTCTCGTTCATACTGGCGAAAGTAGACCAGGCCCAGGACAAAGGCGACAGCCAGGGTGATGATCAGCAGCATCATCCAGGTCATGGTTGATTGGCTGTTGGTAGCCTGGGTCAGGAAGCCCGCGGCCAGACCAAATAATGGGAAAATCAACGCGATGCATATGGCGATGATTGGATAGCGTCGAACCATGCAAGTAAACCTCTAATTTCAAATATTTGTGTGCAATGATCCACTATATCGCCAGATTCTTACAGAATAAATTACATTTTTGCGGGGAATAGGATGATGTTTAGCGGTTCCTATCCTCGCTCTTCGGCCGCCTGTTCCAACGAGCGCACCGGGCCGGGATGAGTGAAGATGTGGTAGGGAATTTTGGCAGTCGAGATCTTGAGTGACGGGTGAAGAAAACCTAAAGGTGCGGTTACTTTTTGAGTGCCTGAATCTCTTTTTGACGAAAGCAGGATACCACATGGTCATTGACCATGCCCACCGCCTGCATGAAGGCGTAGCAGATGGTAGGGCCGACGAAGTTGAAACCTCGTTTTTTGAGCGCCTTGGACATGGCTTCAGATTCAGCCGTCTTAGCCGGTAACTCGCTCATCTCGCGGAAGTTGTTTTGAATCGGCCGTCCATCCACGAACCCCCATAAAAAGTCAGAAAATGATCCCTCTTTCTCCATGATGTCCAGGTAACCCCGCGCGTTTTTAATCGCGGCATTGACTTTCAGCTTGTTACGTACAATGCCCGGATTGGCCAGCAGTTCGGCGATCTTGTGCTCGTCATAACGGGCAATTATTTGCGGATCGAACTGGTCAAAGGCTTGCCAGTAGTTGTCCCGTTTATTCAGGATCGTTTTCCAGCTTAACCCGGCCTGCGCGCCATCCAGAATCAGTTTGGCAAACAGCAGCCGGTCATCATAAACGGGCACGCCCCATTCTTCATCGTGATATTTAACCATTAAGGGATCATCGCCGGTCCAGGCGCAGCGCATGAGTTTGGACATGGTTGAAAGTATACCGGAATGAGTGGCGAGTGGCGAAAAGGGGTTATATCTGTTGCTTTCGTCCATTCTAACCCAATATGATGGGATTATTCGTTCGAGTTGCGCGAGATTATTGGTTAGGCAGCAAATTGGAACCTACCCGGAATCTCTCCCTCTCCCATACCCTGCTTAGCAGGATCGATCTATAATAGATTGAATGGAAGAAGACAATAAAATGGCTCCGACCGGCTATTTCGTACACCGGCAGTTCCAACATTTGCTTTTGTTAGTTGGCCTTGTGGCCGGTGCGTTCTATTTTGGACAGCCCGCCCTTGGCGACGGCGAATTTCTGGGAATAGCTGACAGTACCTGGTTTTACGCGCTTATAATCATCTGCATTGCCCACCAGGTGATTGTTTGGATCGTATTCCGCGGCCAATTATGCCTTAATCTACTAACCCGGATCTTCGGTCGGTGGGATCTACTCTTCTGGGGCATCATCTTCTTGCCCCTGCTGGCATTACGGCCGTTGTTGTTAATCGCACTGGGACTATCCGATCAGAGATCCATACCCCAACTGCGCACGCTGCAAATCATACTGGCCATCATTCTCCTGCTGCCGGCGCTTTATGCCATGTCCTCCGTCGCCCGCTACTTTGGCATCAGCCGGGCCCTGGGCGGCGATCATTTCCGACAAAAATACCGCGAAATGCCCATCGTGCACCAGGGCGCATTCAAATACACCTCCAACGCCATGTATGGCCTGGTCTTTCTAGCCCTTTGGTCCATAGCCTTGTTTACCGGATCACGGGCTGCGCTGGCCATCGCCCTATTCCAACACGCCTACATTTGGGTTCACATGTATACTGTGGAAGAGCCGGACATGGAGGTGATTTATGGCAAGTAGTACGGTTTTTGATTGGTTTAAAGGAGAATGATGCTATGTCAAAGAAAGAAATGTTGCTCGATTTATTGGCGAATGCCGTAAGAATTGAAAATGATTTCATTGAAAATTTATCCCCGGAAGATTTGGCAGCGGAAGGGAAGGCTGATGATTGGTCGGCCAGGGATATGATCGCCCACTGCGCCTATTGGAAAAAACGGCGCGTGGCTGAAATCCCGCTCGTGTTGAATGGCGGCCAACCGACACGCTTCGATGACTTCGATCATGAAAATGACAAAGTATTTCAGCAGAACAAAGATAAAAGCTGGGATGAAGTGCGACAGATGTCGCGCGAGGCCGCCCATGAACTGATCGGTCAGGTAAACAAGATGAGGGAGGCCGATCTCAAGCATACCTGGCAGGATGATAGCCGCATCTGGCGCATGATCGTCAGCAATGGTTACCAGCATCCGATCATCCACCTGGCTGAACATTACCAGCAGAAGGGGGATATGACCAAAGCGGCCGAATTGACCGCGCTCCTGGGCCAACCCCTGGCCGATCTGGATGCCGGGCCAGGCTGGCAAGGTACGGTGAAGTATAACGCCGCGTGCAGCCTGTCCCTCTTGGGAGAAAAAGAAGGAGCGATTAAGGAATTAGGTGAAGCGCTAACCTTAATGCCCGGTCTGGTCGAGTGGTCTAAACAGGACAAAGACCTGGATCCCCTGCGCGATGAGCCGGCCTTTCAGGTCTTGTTTAGTTAGTATTTTTTTCACAGAGTCTCACGGAGAAATAGCACGGAGATCCACTGAGTTTTTTCCTCAGTGATTCTCCGTGCCCTACTCCGCGTTCTCTGTGCAATTCCCTTCCTATTCGCTAGCAAATTCCTGTTCGCTCAAGGCCATGACTGGGTTTACGACCTCCGGCGCGCAGACGTTGAGTGACACATCGTCAACGAACATGGCCGTACGGCCGTGTTTGCCGTTGTTGAAAGTGCTGAAATAGAGCAGCAGATCGTGTCCCTTGTAGGGCAGTAAATCAAAGGTATAAGATTCCCAGGTCTGCTCGTCGCTTCGCATGGTGACCAGGCTGTCGACCAGCCAGCCCCGCTCGTTGAGCAGCAGCGCCCACTGCGCGTCGCTGTAATTCATACCTCGTCCGGCGGGAGCTAACACTTCCTCCATACTATTAGGCAGCAGCATTTGATTATCTTCATCGCTTTGCGGGTAAAGATAGAATTCCAGCGTGGCTTCCGTCGCACCCTCAGGAATGGATATTTTCTGTATCGCCGATGAGAAGCTCTCAATGTTCATCGTGCCGGATATGCCTGTGCGCATCGCCTGCACGCCACTGAACACCTGCTCATCGCTGTAGCCCGCCGGGAAGCGGGTCTGCGGCAGTTCCCACGCCTCTTGCGTCTCAAAGCCGCCATTGAGGATGATGTCGGAGCAGATCTGCGGCGGTGGCGGCGGTGGCGGTGGCGCAGGCACGCCCGGGCAGGAGCCGAGATAAACATCGTCTACATACATCGCCGTCACCCCACCCCGGCCGTTATTGAAGGTGCCAAAGTACACTTCAATCGTGCGTTCCTTCTGCGGATGAGCCAGCTTGCTCAGATCGATGCGATATTCTTCCCAGGTTTGCGAATTGCTGCGCATGCTGATCGGCCGCAGTAGTTCCCGGCCATACTCATCAAGGATCATCACCCACTGCGCGTCGCCATAGCGCGAACCATAACCCCCCAGGGCGGCGTTGATATCGCCGGCCATCAAAGCCTCATCCAACGAATTAGGGATCAGGAAATTTTGCCCTTCATCCGAGACCGGATAGAGATAAAAAGTGAGAATGACCGGGTGGGTTCCTGCGGGAATCGTCACCTTCTGGCGCACCGAGGAGAAGCTCTTAACATTGTCCCCGGAATCGATGATGCCGGTGCGGGCGGACCAGTCGGGGCTGTTGGCCTGTTCCTGGCTGAACACCGCCGGATACTCGGTGTCCGGCAGATACCAGGCATCATTCTGAGTTTCAAAATCGCCATCAATAATGCCCGCCCAGCATTCTTGCCAGGTGCATAATGAAGCGGCATCTGTCGTAAGCGGGCCGGTAACGGCATCGCCCGCCGGGCAGATCAGCAGCTCATTCAGCGTCAGATCCTGGCTGCTGGTGGGTACGCCGTTAGCCCCTTTCATCCAGTTGGTGAAGTTGAAGGGGTCGGCCGATAAATCGAGGCCTTCAATTTGCGCGCCCGACATATCGAGGCTGGACAGATCCAGGGCCAGGCTTAAATTAGTGTTGGTCAAGTTACTCTTTGTCAGGAACGTATAAAGAATGGTCATGCCGTCGGCCGTGGCCTCGCTTAGGTCGGAATAACCCAAAAACGAATCGGTAATCTCGACATCGGTCAGGGTCGATCCGCTAAAGTCGGCATGCTGCATCTTGACCGTGCTGATGACACTTTGGCTTAAATCAGCACCACTGAAATTGGCCCCGGAATAGAAGCCGCTTTCCAGGTTGACTCCGATGAGCGAAGCGCCGCTGAGATCGGCCTCGCCGAATAAAGAATAGGTGATCAAAGCCCCATCCAGGTTGGCCCCGCCCAGGTCCGTATGGCGCAGATCGGACATATAAATAAAGGCACCGGCGAAGTTGGTCCCGTTCAAGTTGGACCCCTGCAGATCGACGCCAATCAAGTTGATACCGGATT
>JANQGC010000079.1 GCA_028277515.1 Anaerolineae bacterium | reverse complement strand
TCTGGCGGTGCAGCCGCAAGCCGCCATGCGTACCGCCTTCGTTTCACGGTTACTGGCCAAACCATTTTTCCCGGAGATACAAGGGGCGCTGACGCCCGAGGGTATGGCCATTATGAGCCGGGATTTTCACCTGGACATGACACGTGCGGAACGGGAGCTGGGGTTCCAAGCGCAAATCGATCTTGACCGGGGAGTGGCCCTGACTTTACAATGAGAGATGTGAATGAACGTGATTTTGCCGACGAACCACCTCTAGTGATGCCGGGTACATTGGACTCGATTCGTGCTCTTGGCCAATACGTGTTGGAAGCAGCCGCGAAATGCAACACGGAGCCAAAACTCTCTTACCAGCTTCGCCTGGCTGTGGAAGAGATCGCGACCAATTCTGTGATTCACGGGTATTGCAAGAAGGGCACAAAGGGCAACTTGCGCATTTTTGCCTATTCCCAATGTGATCGGCTGGTGATTGTCGTTGAAGAAAGCAGTCCTGAATATGATCCACGCCAAACGCCACAGCCGAAGGACTTAGAACAGCCATTGGTGGACCGGTCGCAGGGAGGATTAGGCGTTTATCTGGCTTTAAAAGGCGTGCATGCGTATGATTACCAGCGAATCGGAGATGTTAACCGCCATACGTTTGTGCAGTTGATTTCGACAAATTAGACCTCAGGGAAAAAGATGGAATTTGAGATTAATAGTGCAGGAGTGGTGACGAAAGTTGCTTTACAGGGTGATTTGGATAGCCAGACCGCCGGGGCAGTTCAGGACCAACTTTTGCCTTTAATTAATCCGCAGTGCCGGATTCTGTTGGATATGGCCGGTGTGCCTTACATCTCCAGTGTTGGCCTGCGAGCTTTGTTGTTGATCTACCGTAAGACGGCCGAGGTCGGTGGGCGTATTGTCCTTTGCCGCTTGTCGGAGATGCTGCATGATACGATGCAAATCACCGGCTTCTTAGGTTTTTTTGAAGCGTATGAGACGCTGGATGCCGGATTGCAGGCGCTTTCCGGCGCAGAATGAGAGATTAAGCCAGCCATAAGGTTGCCTTAAAGTTAAACGGTTGTCATTGTGTTAATCTATAGTTGCTCATGTCATATACCTCCTTTGTGCTTAGCGCAACAATAGCTACCTGGAGCGGGTAGCTATTGTTGTTTATGTAGAGCAAATTGCCTAATTTGCTCATTAGCACAAATTAGGCAATTTATGTTACAGTTACAAAACAATCTGCCAAAAATGCTGATTTGAAAAACGTTCCGGTGTAAAATACCAAGAATGCAGCCCATTGATATTTATCCAACCCATCGACATGGTGATTTTTTGATCCGACCCGGGCGGCCATACCCTTTTGGGGCAACCCGTGTTCCAGGCGGGATCAACTTCGCCGTATTTTCGCGCCACGCCACTTCCTGTACCCTGATCTTGTTTGAAAAGGGGGCCAAAGCGCCTCTGGTTGAAATCCCTTTTCACGCTTCTTATCACATCGGCCACGTGTACGCTATGGTGGTGTTTGACCTTGATTATGAAAATATCGAATATGGCTACCGCATGGACGGCCCATATGAACCACACCTGGGCCACCTTTTCAATTCAGAGAACATTTTGCTGGATCCCTACGCCAGGCTAATCAGCGGGCGCGACGTATGGGGTGAAGAGTCGGACCCAAACAATATTTACCAGCAGCGGGGAATGGTCGTTCAAGATGATTTTGATTGGACGGAAGATCATCCTTTGGAGACGCCGCTGGAAGATTTGATTATTTATGAAATGCACGTTCGGGGCCTTACCCGCCATCCCTCCTCCGGGGTCAAGTTTCCGGGAACGTATGCGGCTATTCGCGAAAAGATCCCTTATTTTAAGGAATTGGGTATTAATTGTTTGGAATTGATGCCTATTCATGAGTTTGATGAGTTCGACAACCAGTTTACCAATCCCTTCACCGGTGAGAAGTTGCTCAATTATTGGGGATACAGCACGATCGGGTTTTTTGCGCCAAAAGCGGGCTATGCGGCAACGGGTAGTCTGGGGATGCAGGTAGATGAATTTAAGACGCTGGTCAAGGAACTGCACAATCATGGGATCGAAGTCATTTTGGATGTCGTTTTCAACCATACGGGTGAGGGGGAAGAAGCTGATCGTACGATCAGCTTCCGTGGTTTGGATAACAAGACTTATTATATGCTGAAGCCGGACGGCCGTTATCAAAATTTCAGCGGCTGCGGCAACACCATGAACTGCAACAATCCCGTCGTCCGCGATATGGTGTTGGACTGCCTGCGCTATTGGGCCGCTGAATATCACATTGACGGCTTTCGTTTTGACCTGGCGTCGATTCTGGGTCGAGATTCGGAAGGTCGCCCCTTACCGAACCCGCCTCTTTTAGAGGCGTTAGCTTATGATCCCATTTTGGGCAAATGTAAGCTGATTGCTGAAGCTTGGGATGCCGGCGGCTTATACCAGGTAGGATCTTTTCCCGCTTACGAACGTTGGTCAGAGTGGAACGACCAGTATCGTGACACACTACGTCGATTTCTCAAAGGGGATATGGGACAGGTTCGGGATATGGCCACGTTGATTAAGGGTGCACCTAATATGTATGCTGATCGCGGGCCGACAGCCTCAATCAACTTCATCACCGCCCATGATGGTTTTACACTCAATGATCTCTATTCATACAACGAGAAGCACAATGAAGCCAACGGCGAAGACAATCGAGATGGGCACAGCGAGAATTACAGTTGGAACTGCGGCCATGAAGGACCGACCGGCGATGAATCGATCAATCAATTGCGGCGACGACTGATGAAAAATGGAATTGCTGTCCTAATGGTCAGCCAGGGTGTGCCGATGATTTTAATGGGTGATGAGATGGCTCATTCCAAAGGGGGCAATAACAACACCTACTGCCAGGACAATGAATTAAACTGGCTCGATTGGCAGCGGTTAGAAAAGAACAAAGAAATTTTCCGCTTCATGCAATTCTGTATCGCCTTTCGTAAAAGCCACCGTGTACTGCGCAACCGTTTTTATTTTCAACAGCGTGATCAGAAAAACAGTGGTTACCCCGATATTTCCTGGCATGGGGTGGAAGCATGGAACCCGGATTGGGCAGATCACAGCCGTATTTTGGGCATGATGCTGTGTGGCGAGCATGTTCCTGTTGGCATGGAGCCGGACGATTATATTTATGTGGGTATGAATATGCATTGGGAAAGTCATGCCTTTCAACTGCCTCGCCTGCCCGAAGGGCGGCAGTGGCAGCAGTTTGTGAATACCAGCTTGCCATATCCACATGAGATTTGTCGCCCAGGGTCGGAAAAGCCGTTAAATGATCAAAATCAGTTTCACGTAGGTCCACGTTCCGTTTTTATTTTAACCGGTCATATTATTGATAATTTGCAAGACTCATGAATGTGACATATGCCAATCTGCTTCTGGTGAGCCATGATCCCCTAAGGCAAGCCCAGGTAGCTGAGGCTTTAAATCAATTGGGGCTATATGATGTCACACTGACAACAGATTTAAGCCAGGCGGCGCAGATGATCGGGGTTCAAACCTTTGACATCATGTTACTTGATGCCGGCTTTGAAGAATGTGCCGATGCAGAAATTCTGGACTCCTTGACCGGGGAAGTTCCCGTGCCGCTGATCATTTTTGGTGATCCTGAAAACCTCATATTAATCAATGAGTGTATTGAACAAGGGGCGGCGGATTACTTTTTACTGCCAATCAGCAGCAATTTGCTCAAGGTACGTATCCAATCCCACCTGCAAAAGAAACGCTTGCAGGAACAGGCGATCTCTGCTTTGCACGCTTTCAATGAAGTTGAAAAACTGGCTGATGATTTGCGGATGGTGATTTTGCCCTTGAGTGTTGCATTATCGGCCGAAAAGAATTTTTACCGGCTGGTCGAACGTTTTGTGCTCACGGCGATGGATCTTTGCCACGCTGATTCAGGCACTTTGTTCATGCGCACGCCAGATGATGAACTGCGGTATGCCGTATTGCGCGTCAGATCCTTAGGATTGGCTTTTGGCGGCACCAAGGATGAGGTTGTTCCTCATAATAATTTACCGCTCTTTGATGAAGCAGGCCGGCCGGTATTAGAGAACGTGGCTACCTTTGCGGCCCATGAAGGTATTTCGATTAATATCGCTGATGTGCATGATGGCAGCGGTTTTGATTTTTCCGGTACACGCGAGTTTGACCGCAAGAATAATTATCGAACGACATCTTGCCTGACCGTCCCGTTAATCAACCATGAAGTGACCGGCGTCTTGCAGCTGCGCAATGCCCAGAATCCGGAAACGGGGCAGGTAGTTTCATTTGGCCCTTACCAACAACTTGTAACGGAATCCCTGGCTTCCCAGGTTGCTGTTGCTTTGCACAACCGGCGGCTGCGCAAGCGTGAGGCTTCGCTGCTGCGTTATAAAAAAGAACTGGAAATCGGCCGTGAAATCCAGGCCGGCTTTTTTCCCGCCAGCCTGCCCCAACCGCCTGGCTGGCAGTTAACGGCCCGTTTTCAACCGGCCCGTGAGGTGGCAGGAGATTTTTACGACGCATTCCCTGCTCCTATGAGCAGAATTGGAATGATCATCGCGGATGTCTGCGATAAAGGGGTCGTCGCTGCCCTGTTCATGGCCTTGCTGCGCAGCCTGCTGCGGGCTTTTATTTTGCAGCACTACACAGTCAAGACAGGGAACCCGATGCAGGAGGTAGAGCCTCAACCGAATAAAGAGGATCGCTGGCATTTGGGCCAACCCTCATGGCCTCGTCCCTTTTATCCCAGCGATAAAGCTGCATTGTTGGACACTATCCGTCTGACCAACGCCTATATCGGCAGCCACCATGCTAACATTCACATATTTGCCACCTTGTTTGTGTGTGTATTGGACCCGGTTACCGGCCGGCTTATTTATGTGAACAGTGGGCATGTGCCACCTTTAATTGTTGATAAAAATGGCCAGGAGAGGAGATTGATGCCCAGTGGCCCGGCGATTGGCTTGCTGCCCAATGCTCATTTTACAGTAGAGGAAGTATATTTGCAGCGAGATGATACCTTGCTGGCTTATACCGATGGCATTTCAGAGGCACGCAACTCGGAAAGGGAATTATTTGGTGCCGATCCGCTCGTTTCTCTGATGACCCAGCACAGCAGTGAGCCAGTCGAGCGGCTCGCCGATGCTATCGAATCGGCCGTCGAAGAACACACGGGCAGTAAAATACCTGCGGATGATGTCACATTTTTCATTTTACGCCGCAGCGATGAAGTGGACCAATAAGCCATTTTTGTAAACTATTACTTGGCATTTGACAACTATAGATATACACTATCTGCAATGAATTTTATTGCTACAAATTGTCATTTTGAATGGAGTGAGTAGCGCGAGCTTTCCAGCTTGCGGCTAAATAAACAACCTGGAAAGGTTGTTCTACAGTACTGCAAACAACAGCTTTTCGGCCGAAGGTCCGTTCGCTTAAACCATTTTGACGAGGAAGTTTTATGACAGAGGAAGTCAATATTGGCCAGAGGATTCGGGATCGCCGGCAGGAAATGGGGTTGAGCGTTCGCGAACTCGGCCGTAGAACCGAATTAACCGCTTCCTTTTTGAGCCAGGTGGAACTGGGCCAAGCCAATACATCCATTAGCTCGCTGCGTAAGATTGCCGACGCATTGGAAGTGTCCATGCTTTTTTTCTTCATGCAGCCCAACGATCCCAACCCGGTAATCAGAGCCGGAGAGCGACCGAAAATCACATTTTCTGATCTGCCGGTCACCTATGAACTGCTGACGCCTGACCGTTCGCGAAAACTAGAGATTTTTAGCGCTCATTTGCCACCGAATTCGGGGAATATCGCGCGCATGTTGAATGCTCAAACCGAAGAGTGTATTTATGTTCTCTCCGGCCAGCTTGTTGTGGGCTTGCTTTCCGGGGAATATTTGCTCAATCCGGGGGACAGCATCTATTTTCGTGGCGAAGAGCTGCAAGCAATTTCCTGCGGTTCTGATGAAGAGGTGCGCTGGATTTCTTGTATTACGCCGCCGGCGTTTTGAGAAATTGGTCCAATCTTCAAGATTGGACCAATTGAAAATCAAGAGGAAACGGTATATGAGTGGAACAATTATTTTGCCCGATTGGTTGATCAGCAGCCCCCAAGAAGCGCCCCATGGGGAATGGGGCGTGCGGGTTGTTGGTGGCCAGATTGACGACGTGGCTCCCAACGCTGAATTGAGAGAGAAATATAGCGAGGATGATGTGTGGGAGGCCGGTGGACAGGTGTTGGCTCCCGGCTTTGTAAACGCCCATTCTCACCTGTATGGGGTGCTGGCGCATGGCATCCCACTTGAGAACGCACCTTCCGGTTTTTGGTCCTTTCTTGAGGATTTCTGGTGGCCATTAGTGGAAGATCAATTGACCCATGAGCTGATATGCGCAGCCACCGACTTACAATGCGCAAGAATGCTCAACAGCGGAGTAACCAGTTTTTATGATTGCACGGAAGCGCCGCATGCTCTTCCAGGGGTTCTCCCGGCCCAGGCTAAGGCGGTGCGAAAATGGGGCTTGCGCGGCATCCTGTCCTTTGAAGCGACGGAACGGGTGAGCCAGGAAAATGGGCAGCTTGGATTACAAGAAAATGCCCAATTTATCGCAGATTGCCGCCGGCGAGGGGGCCTGGTGAGCGGTTTGATGTGTTTCCATACCACGTTCACCTGCTCGGCCGATTTCATTCAACAGGCTTTTCAATTGGGTCGCCAACTTGGCGTGCCAGTGCATATGCATTGCTCAGAGGGAACCCATGAGCCGGAATATGCCCTGCGAAATTTCGGCCAACGACCCATGTTCTATTACGACAGCCTGGGCGTGACCGGCAGCGATATGCTGGCCTCGCAGTGTGTACAGGTGGATGATGAAGAAATCGCTTTAATGGCTGAAAAGGGGGTTCGCATGACCCACATGCCCCTGTCCAACTGTGAAGTGGGCGGCGGCATCGCGCCGGTTCCTGAGCTGGTCGAAGCCGGGGTGACGGTGGGGCTGGGCAGCGATGGCTATATCGACAATTTTTTTGCGGTGATGCGCGGCGCATTTTTGATTCATAAGGCCAGCCACCAGGACCCACGGGTGATGCCCGCGGATATCGTATGGTACCTGGCTACGGAAGGGGGAGCGAAGGCGCTAAGCCTGGAAAAGGTCGGCCGCCTGGAAACCGGGTGGCAGGCCGATTTGCAGCTCATTGACGGCCGGCTGCCGACCCCTTTATCTGCCCATAATTTGTACGAACAGCTTTTACTGTATCGTAACCATACGGATGTTGTGGCCACGATGGTTGCCGGGGAACTACAATTTTCCCGGGATCAGGCGGTTGATTGGCCGGCTATGGTGGATGCGACACATGAGGCGGCGGCCGAATTATGGGCCAGGGCGACTGCCTAATTTGTTTACCATCAATCAGGTGACAGGCACTTCCGAAGTGCCTGTCACCTCCAAAGTTAAGGAGAGAAAAATGAAAACAACCAGTCTGAAAGGACGCGATTTTTTAGCGGCGAGCGATTTCACACGCGAGGAAATGGAGACCATCATCAGCGTGGCCGAAACCTTGAAACAGGATCGGGCCGCCGGCCGTTATCATGATGATCTGCTGCGCAGCAAAACATTGTTCATGATTTTCTATAACCAATCGCTGCGCACGCGCAATTCGTTTGAAGCAGGCATGACTCAACTGGGCGGACATGCGCATTATCTTGATTCATCCAAGATTTACACCCCGGCCGTGGAAGGTAAGGAGATCGCCTACAGTACGGAACGGGTCTCTGATGTGGCGCGTGTCCTGGACCGCATGGGTGATGCCATCGCTATTCGTTGCTATGGGGATCCGGTAGATTGGGAATATGGCGCGGCGCATGCCATGCTGCGCGAGTTCGCCAGGTGTGCCGATATCCCGGTGATCAACATGGAAGATGATATTTACCACCCCTGCCAGGGATTGGCCGATGTGCTGACGGTGAAGGAAAAGTTTGGCGGCTTTAAGGGGGTCAAATATGTGATGTCCTGGGCATATTCACCCAGCATCCATAAGCCGCGCGCCGTACCTCAATCGGCGATTTTATATGCGGCGATGATGGGCATGGATGTGACGCTGGCGCATCCGGAAGGGATGGATCTGGACCCGGATATCTTAGCCAAATGCTCGGAATATGCGGAGGCGGCCGATGGCAAGTTTGAGGTGGTTAACGAATTTGAAGCGGCGATTGAAGGGGCGCATGTGGTTTATCCCAAGGCCTGGTGCCCGCAGGTTTTCTTTAAACCACCCGTCGGCGAAGATGATGCCCAGGGGGCGCAGGCTATTTTTGACCAGCACAAAGATTGGAAATGCACGGCCGATACGATGGCATTAGCCGATAAGAATGCCATTTATATGCATTGCTTGCCGGCCGACCGTGGGTATGAAGTCAGCAATGAGGTGATGGACAAAACGGAAGGACCGGGCTGGACATCGGCCATCTATGACCAGGCTGAAAACCGCCTGCATGGCCAGAAGGCGGTCATGGCTTTGACGATGAGGTGAGAAAGTAGCGAGTGGTCCTTCGACAGGCTTAGGATAAACTAAGTGGCGAGTCCATGACCCGACAGTATAAAAAGGACGCGGACCAGAGCGGATTTACGCCGATAAAAAATAAAAAATTCAGCGTCATCAGCCTGAATCAGCGTCCAATTAATCTTCTTTTTGTATAAGTGTTGGGTTACTTGATTACTGCTTACTGAAAACTCGCCTACTCGCTACTCGCACACCCGCCACTCCCCCCTTAATAATCCCTGTAAGATTCCTCCGCCAAATTTACAATTTTAGATTTGTCAATTTTTTCTGTAGGATTTCCAGAGGTGCAAAAAATATAAAAATTGACAAATCATTCGAATATTTACCTAAATGGTTAAAATCAAAAAACCCGTTAAAATCGTTATTATCCACTCATGATACGGCCGTGTTTGTCCTTCTGGACAGTTCACTGCCAAACTGTTTACTGCTCACTCAATAAAGATTCCCCACCAGGAGGAACTATCATGACAACCTCGCTGCGCAGCATCGATTCTCGCCCTTTGATTCTTGCCGGCGTTCTCATTGCCGCCATCCTGATCATCCTCGTCGCTTACCAGCAGCTCTTTGCCCTGGCGGTCATCAATGTCAACAGCACGGCCGATAACCTGATCGCCGGGGACAACCAGTGCACCCTGCGCGAAGCGATCAATAATGCCAACCTGCCTGCCGGTGGGGACACGACGGGCGGCGATTGTGCGAATGGCGATGCGGGCCCAGACACAATCATCCTGCCCTCCGGCACCTATGATCTCAACCTGGGCTCGCCAGGCGACGATCTCAACGCCGAGGGCGACCTGGACATCCTTGATGACTTGATCATCCAGGCCGCTGGTTCAGATACAACGATCATCCGCAGTGCTTATGGTCTGCCGGGCACCTTGGGCGATGGCGATCGCATCTTCCAGGTCAATCCCAGCAGCGACGCTGATATTGATTTCACCATTGAAGGGATGACGGTAAGGGACGGTGACATCGGCTGTTCTGGCGTGGACTGTGAAACTAGGGCAGCGGCGGTTGACTTTAGGGGGCTTGGTGACCTGGTGATTGATATGAGCCAGATCATCTCCAATACCCAGAGCTGCAGTGGATTTGATTGTGGTAACGACCCCGGAGGACTTGAACCGGTCGATTCCGCGGCAATTGGAATATCCACGACAGGCAGCGTCACCATCACAAACAGTATCGTATCTTTCAACCTTTCCACATGCAGCGATGAACAATGTGATTCCGGCGCCGGTGCCATTCGCTGGAATAACGAAGCCGGCCAATCATTTTACATGGAAAACAGCTTCGTCAGCGATAATATTTCCCAATGCAGCGCTCTGGCCTGCTCTTCAGGAGAGGTCTTTACACTTGAAAATAGCCCCATATCCAGTTCATTGATTAACAGTGAGGTATCCCGAAACAAAGCGACCTGCAGCGGTGATGGTTGTGATGCCAATGAACTGTTTGAATGGGAAAACAATAACGCATTAAACTCACTTATCGACAACAGCAAAATTGTTGATAATGAGGTTAGCTGTTTTGGCGAGAATGCTTGTGATAGTGACGAGATTTTGGCCATCTCGGCCGATAATGTCATCGTAATGGACACTGTTGTCGACAATAACCTGCTCATTTGTGAAGGAATTGAATGTGAAACCGAAGAGCTATTTGAATTGGGTGGGACTAATATTGCTGTAGCCGATGTTTCGATCTCTCAAAATACCCTCACCTGCACCGGTGACCTTTGTGACACCGATGAGTTGTTGGATGGTAGAGGTACGTACACCCGGATATTCATAGACAGCAATAACAATACCTGTACCGGGGATGGCTGCACTGTTGATGAGGGCGTGGATGTTCGCGGCAGCCTGCTTGATTCCACCATCACCAACAACTTCTTTTTCTGCTTCGGTACGGGCTGCGCTGTAACTGGTGGCGCAGTCGGCAACAGGAGTGTTGAACATTTGTTAATCGATGGCGTCGTGATTGCCAATAATGTGACCAATGGCTTTGGCGGTGGTATCACAGCCGGGCAATACTTTGGGCCTGGAATTGGCTTTGATTTTACAAATATGACCATTGTCAATACGACTATCAGCGGCAATATCGCCGAAAGTGGTGGCGGCATTCATATCAGCGCCGGCAGCAACATAACCATGACCAATATTACGGTTACCGATAACAGCGCGACCATTGGGTCAGGGATTAGGAGCATTGCTCAAGGAGACAACGGTGATGAGGTCTTTATCGAAAATTCCATCGTCGCTGATCAACGCTCCGGTGATGACTGCTCGCTGGCCACCGGCTTGTCCCTTTTTTCCAATGATCACAACCTCGAAAGCGCCGACACCTG
>JANQGC010000064.1 GCA_028277515.1 Anaerolineae bacterium | reverse complement strand
GATCCGCATCGAAGCGGGCGATACAACTGCCGAAAACTATGGCGTTGCTTTTGATATCGGTTCTACGACCGTCGTCGGCTACCTGATCGATCTGAATTCCGGGGCGGAGATAACGGCCGCTTCCGATCTCAACGACCAGGCCCGCTTTGGCGATGACCTGATTGCTCGCCTCAGCCGGGCGCAGTACAACCCACCCGGTCTTACACAGATGCATGAGTTGATCATCGGCCAGATAAATGATTTGTTGCATACTTTGGCGGATCGTGCTGCCATCGAAGTAGCGCAGATCAACGAAGTGACCATCGTCGGCAACATGGCCATGCACCACTTCCTGCTTAATTTAGATTCCACCTTTCTGGGATTGTCTCCATATGCCCCGGTGATTCGTGATGGCCTGACCGTCACAGCCGGAGAACTTGGTCTCTCGCTCCATCCGGACGCGGTTGTTTATGTGCTGCCGAATATCGCCGGTTTTATCGGTTCCGACACAGTCGGGGTGATCCTGGCCGGTGGGCTGCATAAACAAGATGGCGTGAGGCTGGCAGTTGATGTCGGCACCAATGGTGAAATCGCCATGGCTGCGCCGGGTATCCTGGTCGCCTGTTCCTCACCTGCCGGCCCTGCCTTTGAAGGAGCGCGGATCAAAATGGGCATGCGCGCTGCCCAAGGGGCTATCGATCATGTCATTTTTGAGGGAGGCCAGCTTCATTTCTCCGTCATCGGTGATGGTGCGCCGGTCGGTATTTGCGGCTCAGCCCTGATCGATATCACGGCCAATTTAGTACGCTCAGGGATGCTTAACTGGCGTGGCGCCTTTGTAAGAAAAGCAAACCTGCCTCCCGGCATTTCGGACAACCTGCGCGACCGGCTGGTGGAAGGAGAACGCTCGCGCGACAGTTACTTCATCGTTGCCCGCACAGGAGAGCGCGGCGCCGATCGCGATATCATCTTCACCCAACAGGATATTCGCGAATTTCAGTTAGCAAAAGGGGCGATTCGCGCCGGGGAAATGGTGTTGCAACAGCAGCTTGGATATCGTGATGACGAATTGGATGCCGTCCTCCTCGCCGGTGCATTTGGCACATTTATCAACTTAGAGAACGCGCGCGAAGTTAATCTTGTGCCCGATATTCCAATCCGGCGCTTGCAATCGGTTGGCAACGCCGCCGGGGTGGGTGCTCGCCTGGCCCTTATCTCCACCAAAGAACGATTGGCAGCCGAAAAAATCGGTCGAAACACAGATCATATCCAGCTCAGCGGGCTGGATTCATTTCAAAAGGCGTTGATTCACGCCATGAGATTTCCCAGAGCAATAAATAGGAGTCAAAGATGAATTCATTTGAACGCGTCGTTGCAGCATTAGAAGGACGCCCCGTCGATCGGCCGCCCGTTTTCCCACAAATTGGCGATCATGCCGGTATTATTGATGGCCTAACCTATAATGTGATGTACGAGGACCCGCAAAAAGCGGCCGAAGCCCATCTGAAAGCCCAGGAGCTATACGGTTACGATATCACGGCCATTCAGGTTGAACCAAGCTGGCCCGTGGCCGAAGCCTGTGGGGCCACCGTCACCTATCCTCCCGATAAATACCCCTGGATCACCGATTACCTTATTAAGGAAGATAGTGACATGGACAAACTGGCGGTGCCCGATTTCATGGCCACCCGAAGTTCGCGGACCATGATAGAAGGAACGCGCATATTGGCCGAAAAAGCGGACGTTCCCGTGGCCGGTTTCATGACCGGGCCTGTCACCTTCGCCATGCAGTTAATGCCCTATGAGACAGTCATCAAAAGGTTTATTAAAAAACCGGAGTTTGTTCATGAGTTGATTGGAAAATCGGTGGAAGTGATCAAAGCATATGCCCAGGCATTGAAAGATGCCGGGGCTACCGTCTTCGTCATCTGCGAGCATGACGTGCAAATGCTCTCTCCAAGGCATGTACGCGAGTTTTGCATCAACTATTTACCTGATGTCTGCACCGTGTATAAGTACAATGTTGTCCATATGTGTGGCAAGATTGCCCCTCACCTGGAAGCCAGTGCTGAATTTTTGAAAGATGTGCCCGGTCTGGCCACGATCAACGTCGGTCCTCATGTCGATATCGCCCACACACAGGACCTGTTGCAGCACAAGATCGGGGTAGCCGGAAACATCGATCACATCGAGCTATTGCCAATGGGCACCCCAAACGAAGTTGAAAAGGCGGTCCACGCAGCGATCAAGGCCAGTGGTGGGGACAATCGCTTCATGGTTGCTCCAGGATGCGAGATCACGTCTGATACTCCCATTGAAAATATCAAGGCGTTTGTCAAAGGGGCGCAAACATTCGTGTCTGAACCGGCTTAAAAACAAAGGTGAAAATGATGCCGGCTATTTGAAGTTGGCATCAATTGCATTGATGATCATCATCGGGGAAAAAATTAACGGCACACGGCCGGTTGTCGCCCAGGCTATTGCTGCCAGGGATGCCAAAATCATCCGATCTCTGGCCCAAAAACAGGCGGAAGCCGGTGCCCATTACCTGGATATCAACGCCGGCACCCACCCCGATGATGAACCGCGTGATTTACTATGGCTCGTTGATACGGTCCAATCAGCCGTAGACTTGCCCCTTTGCCTGGACAGCGCCAACCCGGATGCCCTGGCCAGGGCTTTACCTGCGACCCGTAAAACAGCGCTTATTAATTCCATCTCCGGCGAGACATCCCGTCTGGAGAAAATACTTCCTTTGGCAAAGCAGCATAACAGTCTCTTAATCGCCCTCCTGCTGGATAAGAAGGGTGTCCCCAGGAAAGTATCCGAGCGTTTGGCGATTGCCACGAATATCATTCAAGCAACCCGCGCCTTTGGGATAGCCGATGAAAATGTTTTCTTCGACCCTTTGACATTAACCCTGGCGGTGGATAACAACGCTGGAAAAACCGCCCTGCAAACCATGCGCACAATCCGCGAGCATTTTCCTAATGCGCAGCTTTGTGTAGGCTTGAGCAACATCTCCTTTGACCTGCCATACCGTTCGCACTTCAATCGCGCTTACTTGACCCTGGCTCTCAGTGCTGGTTTAGACGCAGCTATTTTGGACCCGCTGGATGCGCAATTGCTTATCACTCTCCTTGCCGCTCAGGCTGTTTTAGGGGAAGACAAAGCCGTGGTCAAATTCATTCGCACACTAAGAGATGATCGCCTATAAATCAATTCATGCCAAATGCTCGGCCATTTTGTCGACAACTTCCGGCCCATCATCTGGAAGGGGCAGCAAGACGATCGAATCCACTCCCACCTGAACAAGGTTATGAACTGCTGACTGCCAATATTCCGCCGGCCCACTGATCGCTAATTGATCGATCCAGGCATCGGGCATCGCCGCCGCAAAATGCTCCACATCCATCTTCTTTCTAAGGTCTTCAACCTCCGGCAAAATTCCCGGCGGAGCCAGTTTAGCATCGAAATTTCCGGACATCATCGTTGGCGCCATGAAAGAGCGTAGGCGCTGCCGGGCATCTGTTCCGGTGCAGGCAAATTTAAAAACAGTCAGCCGGTGAGCACGATTATGGCCGGCGGCTTGTTGTCCTTTAGCAATTTGTTCCCGCGCCCACGCCACATAGGCTGGTGCGGCAAATTCCGACAGGATAGTGCCGTCAGCCACCCGGCCGGAGAGAGCCAATGATTTTGGACCCTCAACTCCCAGTAAGATGGGGGGTATAATCTCCGGAGGAAAAAGGAGCTGCACATCATTTAACTGAACCTGGCGGCCGTCATAGGAAAATCGCTCTCCGGCGAGCAGGCGGCGCACCGTGACGGTTATTTCTTCCAAGGCGACCATTTGTGAGTCAGGAAAAGCGCCAACCTGGTGCATCCAGCCTGCTGCTCCATGTCCAAGCCCGGGCAACAAGCGGCCGGGATAAAGATTTGCCAGGGTGGCAATTTCCATCGCTGCAAAGACCGGGTTGCGTACCACGGCAGGCATGATGCCTAAACCTACGGTAATCCTCTCCGTTTGGGCCAGGGCTGCCGCCACAGAAGCAATGCCACCATGATGGAAGCAATCTTCCCAAAGCCAGAGTTCATCAAATCCGGCCTCCTCAGCCCGACGGGCGAAATCAGGCAGCGTTTCCAGGGCGAATCCCGCTCTGAAGATAATACCCAGTTGATAATTCTTATCAAATTGAATCTGTTTTTCACTCATGTTAGGTTTAATCCTTTAGCTAAACCAGCGAAACCCAGTTTTAGAAATTACCTACTGAATCATTCACTAGTAACCCGATACTTTTACAAAGAGAAGATTAATTGGACGCTGATTCACGCGGATGACGCTGAATTTTTTATTTTTATCGGCGTAAATCCGCTCTTGTCCGCGTCCTATTTCTATACTACCGGGTAGCTAGAATCATTCAAGGGAATCGCCGTAACCCATCGCCTGGTTCAACGGCTGTTTGCTGCGCACAAACACACCATTGCCGCGGCCGATTTCTCGCCCCTTCTGGTCATAGACCACCGATTCGGCAATAAACTGTGAGCGATTTTGATATACGACCTGGCCCACTGATCGCAGCCGACCCTCGGAAACAGGTCGGGTCAAATAGGTTGTGAAGGAGGTCGTTAGCACAAAGACGCCATATTCCAGGGAACTTACTGCGAAAAAAGCAGCATCATCCAGCATTTTGAAATAAACCGAACCATGCAAGGCACCCGCGGCATGATGATACTGCGGGGAAAGGTCCATTTCGATCTGCGCCCATCCTTCCGAAATGGCGATCGACGGCTGAAAAATCTCGTTAATCGGTGCCGCCAGATACATATTGATTAACGCTTGAAAATGTTGTTCCTGTTCCAACAGTGCCCCCTAAAACGACAACCTGCCACTGGATTCAATCGCTAACACTGATAAGTTATCTTTTAATTCTAATTGAGCCCTATTTTCTTTGACCACATCTTCCCAATTTCCAAACCGTTTTGGCGGCTCGTATTGATAACTGCCTGGGTTATAAGCACCCTCAATACCTGTCACCGCTGCCATAACATTCGTCGCCGCCGCTTTGACCCCATCATCCGTCGCCCGACTTCCTTGATAAAAGTCGTTGCCGGGCCAGGAGACATGATCCCAGGCCACAAAGCTGAACAGCTGGCAGTCGGAAAAATCATCTCCCTCTTCCGCATAAGTCTGCGGCAGGCAAAGCTGTGGTTTATTTTCATTACCCTTCATTAACGGCCGAACCAACAGCGAAATTTGCCCAATTTGCAGACGTGCATTGCGGCATTTCATGTATGGATCATAATAAACTGCCTTGACATTAGGTAGCTGGCGACCATACTCCTCTAACAGCTTAATCAACACCTTTTTAAGCTCCTCCTCCAACTCTCCTTGAAATTTGCCGGCAAACTGACCGCATCCCAGCCCGGGAATCGTGATCAACGCCTGCTGATGGTAGGAAGCGGCCGCATCATTGGCAAACTTCAAACAGGGTAGCAGCCTGCGCTCATACAATTCGTAATATCCGCCGTAGTCAAACTCACCGCTTTCCAGCGTCACCTCCGCTAAATCGGCCGGCGGTCCTCCCCGATCATTTCGCAAAAGCGCCCCCGGCACAAATAGCAGCGTCGCTGCAAAGGGCCGGTCATGCACTCGAGGATCATGATGCAGCCCATTGTCATAAACCTTGACTGGAACAGCGATGGCTATATCACCTAAAATCGAAAGCTCATCCAAATTCCAGTCGCTACCATCGCCAACAACTTGGCTTTCAGCAAATATCTGTGGTTTCTTTGTTCTGACCAAACGCTGCAAGAAATCTTTGACCCTATCATCTTTGGTTTTCTTATCCCAATTTTGCCGTGCTAACCCTTCCGGATATCCGGTTATTGCTGGTAATAATATATCACTGTCCTTTAAATGCTCAGCCAGCCGCTTTCCGGGTTTGGTTTCATCAGACTTCAGCGCAACCAGATAAGATGATGCCTTTTTATAGGAAATTTCATGAAGCAAGATGTGATATTGGACCAAAGAACCTCCTTTAAACAGAACTAACCCACCGTTGCACCCGATCCACCAATTTCTCCGCTCCTAACCGGAGGCAAAAATCCTTGAAATCTTCTGGCGCGCCCCTCCATTGCAAATCGCCGGGCAACTCAGTCAGCGGTACATCCGTGCGCAGCGTCGTCAGCCGGCGGAACAGCATGGCCGCCTCGCGTCCTTCTTCCAGGTTGTTCCACAGCCGTTTGGCTCGACCGGCGCTCATATTCCACTGCTCCAAATCGGCTGGAATATCTTCAATACGGCCGAACTGGCTCAGCAACGTCGCCGCCGATTTCGCGCCCCAGGCCGGGATGCCGGGAATGCCGTCCGCCTTATCGCCGACCAAAGCCAGGTAATCCGGAATTGATTGCGGAGGCACGCCATATTTCTCGATCACGGCCGATTCATCAAAAACGATTTCCCGCCGCCGGTCCCAACAAATCACCTTATCACCTTGCACAAGCTGCGCTAAATCCTTATCCGGCGAACAGAGGACCACCTGCTCTACCCCCGGCTCATCCTGAAAACGAACCGCTGCCGTGGCCATAGCGTCATCCGCCTCAAATTCGATCATTGGCCAGACGACAACGCCCAGGGCGTTCACCGCTTCCTCAGCCAGCGGAAACTGCGCCTTTAGAAGCGGGTCAATCCCCTCACCTGTTTTGTAGCCCTCATAAAGATCATTGCGAAACGACTCAACAACATGATCGAACGCGCAGCCGACATGCGTCACCTCCGGCTCGTCCAAAAGAGCCAGCAGGCTGCTCAGCAGCCCCACCGTGGCTCCTACCTCACGGCCGTCCGGCGCTTTCCTCGGTGGCGGCCCATAAAATCCACGAAACAGCTCATACGTCCCATCAAGCAAATGAATCTTCATAATAAACTCTCTATCTCTATCTCTTTCTCAATCTCAATCCCAACCTGCCACCCGCCACTCACTCCCCCAACCGCATCACAAACATCGCCACCTCTTCTTCCCCCGGTCCATAGCCACCGCTCTCTTCTTCAATCACCACAAAACCGCATTTCTGCAAAATACGAATAGAAGCGATATTATGTTTAGCTACATCCGCATATAGCGGCCGTTCCTGCACCTCCTGCAAATATTGGCTCACGGCCGTGCTGCCAATGCCCTTGCCCCAAAACTCCTGGCCAAGCCAATAACCCAACTTTCTTTGCCCCTCATCATTCCAGCTCACCACATTTCCGGCCACCTGGTCGCCAGAAAGGATCGCCCGCATGATGACACTCTCATCTGCCATATTCTTCTGCCAGTGCGCCCAGAAATCCTCTCGCTCCCGTGCCGGAACGGCCGCCAATTGGTTTGCCGTTCGATTCTGCTGTTGATCGTAGAAGATGGACAGATCGTCAGATTGGACTTTCCTCAAAGAAACCTTAGATTCTAATTCGGTCCGGTTCATTTTTCTAATTGTCTATGAATCTCTTCCAATACTTCATCCAAAACAATCTCCGAGTTTTCATAGATTCCTTTTGAAGTATGTTTGTGGTGAGGGAATGTATCTAAATGGGGATGATGAGGTGCATTATTCCATATAACTTTCAATCCAAAGTGTTTGCTCACGCAACCTCAAAATTTCCACGCCTGACCTCTTCAATTTTCATCGCCAGATCCTTGGACGTTTCTCTATATGCCTTCCATTCGATATAGTCATCCCATTTGTCAAAATCTTCCTGTGACCCTTTAATGACATCCTTGGAAAATTCATCCCATGTTTGATCATATTTCCGTTCAAACAATCGTAATTTTTCCTTAACAACATGAGAGGTTGCTAGATATTCAGCCAAAACCCATTGAGCCACATCCTGTTTCTGAATCGTAATCATTCGTCCCATTCCTTTTCTGACGGCTGCCATTCAGCAAGTGCAAAGTCTTCCCAGGTGGCCATGGAATTTTCATCACCAATAAACTCTCCAAACTGCAAAAGTCTTAGTTCGGACTCGGCCTTGGAAGAAACTAAAGTTTGAATTATTCTGTGCACTAGCCATAGACGATCATCAGGAGGAAGATGTTTCGCCTCACTAAATAATTTATCTAAGGTTTCCATATTCGCCACCTCTATCATAATTATAACAACAGCTATTGTCTATGCACGGTTTATTCAAAGTCAAGCGTAAGACGATAAAGCTCAAAAATGAAGCAATTGGCTCAATCAATTGTGTTATACTTGTAGAATGAGGTTTGAATGGGACAATCAAAAAGCGAAAATAACTTAAGGAAACATGGTATCAGTTTTAATGTCTAACTCCAAAGATACCACAAACCAGGATGACCTATTACCGGAATATGAATTTGATTACAGCAAAGCCAAACCAAATCGTTTTGCATTAAAAGAAAACCAACGTGCTATTATTCTTGACCCGGACGTTGCTGAATTTTTTGAAGATTCCGAATCTGTTAATCGTATTCTTAGAGCGATCATTGGCAATATACCCCAAAAAGCTTAACATCTCCTCGCACCAAATCTTCAGATACATTATGTTATTTGATCTAATACACATCCCCATCCCGTGAAGAGTAGACAACTCCTTTATAATCCCGTTTAAATTCATCCATAAGCGCATCAGGAACATAAGGGTCCGTATAATTACGCTCATGCATAGTTACCAACTGTTTAACCTTCATCTCAGTTGCAAACGCAGCTAATTCTTTGGGTCTAATGTGATACGACCATATCGTCTTCTCTTTTTCTTCCAATGTCTTGCCGCCCCAATTGGCATTACCGACCATATCCTCCGTCGATAACTCACAGAATAAAATATCAGCGTTTTCAGCCGCCTTACCCAGTTGACCTTCCACCCGGCCATCCCCAGCCCAGGCGATAACCCGGTCATCGGTCGTCATTCGATAAGCGAAATTTTGTTTGAAATTTCCATGACGATGGTGGTAGGCTTCAATTTTTATATTATTATCCTCGTACACCAGGCCATCCTCTTCAATTTCGTGCGTAATAACCTTCCATCCATCAGGCTCTCTCGCCTTCGCCTCCGAGCCAAATCTACGTTCATTAAGATCACCTTCATATGCTTCCAGCAGATGATCCATCATTTTCTTGGATCCGACCGGTCCATAGACGGTCAACGGTTCTTCACGGCCGTACGCCCACGGCAGCAACCATAAACTTGGCAGCCCAACCGTGTGGTCCGAATGTAAATGGGTGAGAAAGAGGCGGGTGATTCTCTTAGGGGCGAGGTGCTCCCCGACCAATTCCGGATGAGATATGGCAGCCCAGGCCAAACCACGCCAAATCCCCTCTCCCGCATCGATCATATAGGTCGTATTATTAACAATGACCGCAGCACTAGGTCCATGCCGGTGTGGATTAGGCGTGACCCCGCCAGATCCTAACATAACAACGACTGTTTTGGCCCCTTCCGGAGCCAGATTACGGGGAGGTCCAGGATCATATCCCACTTCACTGGGCAGCCAGGAAGGCCTTTTCTCTGCATTCATGATGTTTTCTCTAACTGTTGTTTTTGAGCGGCGTGAATTTCATCACGCAACGCGCTGATAAGACGTTGTTTTGTTTTTACAAATGGTAGCGATGTTAGCACATCCGCCGGTCGTGGTCTTGGCAAGGGGTTTTTAATCGCCTCCTTAACCATTCCTGGCCTGGCCGTCATTATATAAATAGTATCCGCGAGAAACAAGGCTTCGTCCAGGTCATGTGTGATAAAAAAGACAGTTGTACGATGCTCTTCCCATACATTCAATAACAGTTCCTGCATCATCACCCGCGTTTGAGCGTCCAGGGCGCCAAATGGTTCATCCATCAGCATAACTCTAGGATTGCTGGCCAGAATGCGGGCGATGGCCACACGCTGCTGCATACCGCCGGAAAGTTCGTGGGGATATTTTTCCTCAAAGCCGGCTAGCCCCACCTGCTGAATATATTCTCTTACAATGTGGCCGGCTTCTTTTTTACTGACACCCTGTTCCTTCAATCCAAATTCCGCGTTTCCTTTGACCGACAACCAGGGGAACAGCGCATACTCCTGAAAGACGACACCCCGGTCCGGTCCGGGTTTCTCAATAGGCTCATCATCGAGATGAACTATCCCGGAAGTAGGCGCAATAAACCCGCCGATAACGTTCAAGACCGTCGATTTTCCACAGCCACTTGGACCGACCAGGCATACAAATTCTCCCGGCTCTGTCGCCAGAGAAAAATCTTTCACCGCGTGAACTTGTTCGCCGCGAGAAGAACGAAAGATAATATTCACATCTTGAAGTAACAGCTTACCTGCAACAGGTCCGGAAAATGCCTCCAATTGATTTGCAGCAATTTCCTGATTTTTCTGAGCATTCATTCCCTTCTCGCCTCCCCGGTCCAAAAAACAACCCTTTTGGACCACCTGGAAAAAATGAAATCGACAATCCCGCCCATTATTCCTAAGGTTAGCAGCCCAACCATCATGCGATCGGCCCGGAATATTTCGTGTGATTGCCCGATTCGGAAACCTACCCCCTTTGATGCGCCGAGCATTTCCGCAGCAACGAGAACAATGAAGGCAACGGCAATGCCTACCCGGAGGCCCGCCACCACAAAGGGAATACTTGCCGGTAAGATAACACGGGTGAACAATCTATAGCCCTCACATCCTAAAGAACGCGCTGCCCGGATTAATATCGGATCAACGGTTGAAACGCCCACATGGGTATTTAACCACACGGGGAAAAACACACCATAAGTGATCAAGAAAACCTTGGATGATTCTCCTAAGCCAAACCAGAAGAGAGACAAAGGCACAAAGGCGATAGAGGGGATGGGACGAAACAATTGGATGACCGGTTCCAGGAGAGAGCGAATAAATGTAATTCGGCCGGTAAGCAAGCCAACACCGATGCCAATGATCGAACCAAGAACAAAACCAGCCAATGCTCGTTGCACGCTTGCCCAAATATCTTCGAGCAGCATTCTTGATTCAATCATACGCAGCAGTTCCTGGCCAACAATAGAGGGTGGGGGAAAGATCCTGATATTATCAGCGATAAACCTGCTAAAAATCTCCCATATCACAAGAAATACAACAATTGACAGGACATTACTTATCCGGTCATGGTTTGTATTGAATATTTTTACTCTCAAGGTAGCCAAATTCATAGTTCTGCGTTCTCCTACCCTCTGCAACAAAAAGCTAACCATCATGTGACAGTCACTACTGTTTTCAAGAGTGACTGTCACACATCGCGAACTATCATTTAGTCAAGCGTTACTGAGTCCGGCCTCACATTTTTAAGAGGATCCGGGAAAATGAGCGCCCTAAAGTCAGGGATATCAGCCCCTTCCGGAGCAGCTTCCGTATCTATCGCCCACTGGGCCTGGGCGACAGCTTCATCCAATAACGTTGGTTCCAGCCTCAATCCTATCCGGTAATTATCTAAATAATAGTCTTCCAGGTCACTTGTCTCTGCGCCGACATCGCCTGCCACCAGGGCTAAAGCCTCATCAGGATTACTTTGTATGAATTCATCAGCCATGAGAAAGGCCTCCAGAAAACGTTCAACCGCTTCCGGATTTTCGTCCAGGAAATCTTGCATCGTGGCTACCATATAGCGCGCTTCATACGTTCCCTCCGGTGGAGACAGAACAACGACATCATCGCCCATTTCTTTTTGGGCGAAATAGGGATGCGGTTGCCATATGGCAAAGGCATCTACGTCCCCTTTCTGTAAAATTGTCAAATGGTCGTTTGGTGGCGCATTCACGACTTCAACGTCAGCTTCCGTCATGCCGTAAGCCTCCAGAAAAGCATCCAGAAAATAATGAAGATCAGTCCCCATTGACGTGCTAATTTTTTTGCCGGATAAATCTTCAGCAGATGCAATGCCGGCATCGGCGCGGGCAATTACAACATTGTTAGGATTGCTGGCATTCTCAGCGATTACAGCAATCGGCTGTTGTTGAAATGCGGCAAAGACCATCGGTGTTAAAGCAACCGTGGCGATATCGGCAGCCCCACCTATTAAAGCGGAAAAAGCATCACGGCCGGATTGTGATCGTAATGTTTCAACCTCCAATCCCACATCCTCATAGAATCCCATCTCTTCCGCCACAATCGTTTGCGGCCAGGGACTGGCGCTGGATCGTGAAACCTTTACAGCAATGGGTTCCATCTCTTCTTCTGACGCCTGCTCTTCCTCCGCGGGGGCACTTTCTTCTGCTGGAGCGGTAGTAGGCGCATCTTCTTCAACCGCCGGGGCAGCAGGAGCGCATCCACTTATAATGACCGCTAACGTGAGCAAAATAATAATCGCTCGCCAGCCTATATTGACATAATTTATGCTAATCATTTAAATTGCCTCCTTATCATTGCGCAATTACACTCAAATAATGATTTAGTTATCCTAGCCTATGTATACCTTCCTCCTTTTGATAGAGATTTTTCCCTTATCAAGTGGCAGTCTCCAACTACCAACTAAATGCCTCAGGCGGTATTTTTCGATATAAGTGCAGATTGATACCTTGATAAGGCATTAACAATTCGGATCGATGAACGGGGTGCTCTTGCTCGTCAAATCCGATGTTATCCATGACGAGACAAAGCGTATCAGGAGGGAAATCTTCAATGGGAAATGAACTGTTACCGGTCAACTCAGGCCTGATTTGGGCGATCATGTACTCTAAGGTACGGCCGCAGTACATATCAAGAAAGTTAAAAACCGGTTCCGCCAGTGACTGGTCACGACAAAGGGCTTCTGCCATTTCTTCACCCAAAATTTTGACCGGAATCGTGTTGATAAGATAAATTAAAGGCTTTTCATCTCCTGTGTAGATCTTTTTCATTTCAACCAGTTCGTCCATCTCGCGCAGATTAAATAGTTCCATCCATCGTGCGTTGGCCTGGATTCTTTGGCTGGAAATAAACGTAACCCCTGGTTCCATCCCCTGACTCGATATCAGATCCGAGTAACGGATCATACTGTTAATGGGCATTGTGATGTCGGCCGAGGTGCGTTTGAAAGCGCCCAATCCCTGGACCCTGTAAATTAAGGCCTCGGTCTCCAGCCCATCAATCGCTTTGCGAACGGTTCCCCGGCTCACATTAAACCGCTTGCGCAATTCCCTCTCTGATGGAATCTTTGTTCCCGGCGGTTTATTGGGTCCAAGATATTCTTCACGAATAATCTGCTGAATTTGAGAATAGAGGGGTTGGGTCTTCTTTCTGGAAACATACGTCCTCAATTTTCGCTCTCCTTATACAGTCTCACTGCTCAAAATGCTCCATAAGCTTTTGAAGCCCATTCTCGGCCGCAATAGATAGCCATTTTTAATATCCGCCAACTGGTATAGACAACTATACCACCTTCATATTACAAAATTTTGACGGTGATGTCAATGGGTAAATGACGTTCGGGTGTGGTTACTTTTTGTGCATGATTTGAGTCGTAGGGGCGGGACAGGCGGGGCAAAATCTTGCGGGAAACCCCTGGCTAACCATCCCGCCTGTCTCGCCCGGCAAGACGCCGCCTGGCTGTGAAGGGTATCTAAAAAGTCCTAACGATTATTACGATTTTCCGGCCGTTTCACACAACGAAATCCTAAATTATCCTGGTTCCGATCTTTACTTCTGGGCCACACACGGCCGTCATATACAATGATATACGCCCGATCATCATCCACTTCCGTGGCCGTCCACCAGTAGATGACCAGGGAGTAGCGGTTCCACAGGGGTGGTTCCTTATCAGGCTTCATGTCATAAACCGTTTCAGCCGATGCCTCATGCCAGACCCCACCGCTGTTTTGACCATGACGGGCCATCGAGCGCACGGCTTCATCGGCGGTTGGCAAACGCCAAATGTTTTGTGGAGTAGACAGAGCAGTCAAGCCATCAACGCTGAGTGTTTGGCAAATCTCCTGCGCTTCAAACCAGTTCGCTCCGCGGCTGGGCCATCCTGGTCCCTCAGGTGCCCAGACCAGATTCACTCCGTTTCCGGGCACCGTTTGTGCTTGAAGATCGCCCTGATCAATTCGTTGGGACACGCGCAGAACAGGTTCAAAGCCGAAAATAATCAGTGTTAGCAAAGGGAGGCCAATAGCAAAATAAACGGCAAACGTGCGCGGGTGGGGACGGCCGAACCAGTATAGGAATCCAATGACAGCCAATGGCATAATGAGCAAAAACAAGGTCGGATTGCTGAATACTTCAAAGAACCTGGCAGCCAGCAGAGCGAAAACAAAATGTAAGATCGCCCCAAAGCGAGGCCGGAAAATCGAGATGAGCGTCAGGCTCATGAAAATAATCATGGGGCTGAGATATTGCACGAACATCAAGCCCAGGTTGGCCAGTAAAGATGGAGAGTACCAACCTTCATGGAAATTCTCAATGATGCCCCAAAACGCCCAAAAGCAAGTGATGAGGGTGGAAAGCCCTACCGCAACCCAGCCTATGATCTGGCGCCTATCAAACTGCATCCTCTTGTTCCTTAACAAACTTATCATGGTCATCCTTATCCCCTCAACCCCCCTCATCTAGAGACTCGCCCGTGAAATCTTGGCCAGCGTCCAACAGCCACAAGATCCTTATATCCTAAGTATAATCGCCGCGTAGTATTACTGTCATACCACCGAAGTAGTAATTTATTTGAGTGGGGAAATTAGGAGTGCCCCGCCAATGACAAAAAGCGAGCTGTGCATAGTAAAAATGCCGTAGAAAGTAGGGTACTTGTAGTCCAACAAAGTTATTTTGACGGTTGGTAGTAATGGCTTAAGCCGTTAAACCGCTGTTGGCGCTTAACAAAATAATACGGTCATCCTGTAAGTAGGCATCCTCAGATGCCGGTCCAGGAAAGCCGCGCATCTGAGGATGCGCACTTACCCTTATAGCCGCATTAATTAGCAAAGGTTCAAAAGCGGTTACTACAAACTATCCGCCAATAGTTATTGGTCAGATTACTAAGTACAAACAAACAAGTATTGTTGCATATGTCATGCCGAGCTTGTCGAGGCATCTTTCGAGAGATTTCTCGCTTTGCTCGAAATGACAACCGTTAAAACATAGCCAGGCACTATTGAATAAGTTTTGGCTCAAGAATTATATTTCAAGTGCCTGGCAATTATCATTTGTGACCTTAAAAACAGCTTGCTTACGCTTCTGACTCATCTTCAAAGGTATTGGGCGAACTATATTTCTCAGCAAGTTCATGGATGACCTGATCCCCTTTAGCCATCCTTTCCATATCATCTAGCACTTTTTGAGGAACATTATACGTATCAACCGCCACATTCTTCCGTTTTAATTCGGTGATGGTGGCTTCCAATTCGTCATCATCCATCATGACCGCCAGGGCAGCGCCGCCCTCCTTCAAGTGATTTTCCAGCCGGGCTTGATCGGCATCATCCATTCCGATGGCTTTATGGAAAAATGACCCACCAAGACCGCCGGCAGCGAGACCCACAATCGCCCCACCGATCAAAGTCACACCCCCGCTCAAGATGCCAAGAGCAGCCCCGGCGATCGCTCCCCACTTCGCCCCCTTTCTTCCGGAACGGGCACCGACCTTTTCTTCCTTCAAATCACCCTTATCATTCATGGTGATAATGCTCATTGCGCCGAGTTCAATATCTTTTCGTTCCTCATCCCAAGCTTTTAAATGCTGGCCAGCCGACTCTGCTTCCTCCGCCGATGGGAAGTATGCAATAACCAGTTCATTATCTTTTTCTGCCATTGATCATCTCCTTTTATTTATGATCCAATACTAACGCCAACAATACATGAAATTTGTTCTTCAGAACAATAACAACTAACCTCTATCACAAAAACAGAGACAAAAAGATAGGTCAACCTTACCGCTCTCGCCTATCATTCCTATCAAGTCCGGACTCTAATTTCTCAATCCTGGCCCTCAGCTTGCCATTGCTGCTCTCCTGATCCACCAGGAGTGCTTTAATTTCCTCCAACTGGGCCATAATTTCCGTCATTGCAGGGCCTGAATCCTCCTCGCCGGAATCAATAAATACATTAGCCAAAAATGCTGTGATTGTGCCAAACAAGCCAACCCCCAGAGTCATGATCAATAAGCCTAAAAAGCGTCCACCATTGGAAACCGGATATCGGTCACCATAACCCACTGTTGTAATCGTCACATAAACATACCAGACAGCATCCGCGGCCGTTTTAATATTTCCATCCGGTGCCCTGGATTCCACATAAAGCATGGCCAGCCCACCAAACTCCAGGATCAGGATCATGATAAAGGTCAGGGTTAATAATGCGCTTTCACCCCGATTGGCGAAAAATTCCCTGACCAGCCGTTTTGCACCATAGATTTTCATCAAGCGATAAACTCGAAAAATACGGAATAAGCGCAAGATCTTAAACTGTGGGGAAGGGATACTAGCCAACAAGTCCACCCAACCCATTTGGTGCAGAAAGTATTCTGATTTTGATTCCGAAGTAAAAAAGCGATACAAGAAATCACTCAAAAATATGATGCTCAATATACTATCAATGATGATGATGACCGTTATGGTATCGACATCAGCCAGCACGAAATAAAGAATTAAATTGACAATCGAGAGAACCGAGAGTGCTCCTATGAACAACTCATAAGAAGTACTTCTCAGTTCACCGCGTACATTTTCCATAGCAGTTTACTTATACTCAGCCAGCAACAACTCAATAGAAAGGTCATTGAAGGTTACTCTGTTTGATTCCTCTGGGCAATTTTAGCCTGAGCCGCTTCCCAGGCTTGGTTCTCGGCCGCTAATATTCGCTTCGTGGCCGGGAAAACATTTTCCTCACCAATGATTTCCAGCGCGCCGCTTGCTTTAAGCGCCTTCATCACCTTCGGGTTAACATCGGCCAGCATCAACGTGCTCTCCTTAGCCTGCAGTTCCTTTGTATATCGCTCCAGCCAACCAATAGCCGTGCTGGTCAGGCTGCGCATATCACGAATAATCAAGATGACTACCGTATGATTGGCGTCCCGCGCTGTAGGCATTTTGTCTTCCAGAATTGGTACCTCAGCGAAGAAATCCAATCCCTCCAAGGTGAGTACCATCACCTGGTTAGAGGGCAAGGTCTGGGGAACCTCGCGCACTTCCCAACCACCATCATCTCGCCGGGCGACTTCTTGTATACGGACTTTTTGGCTGGATGCCACGATATAGAGAATGAGCGACAATCCCGCCCCTAAGAATATGGTGTACTGTAAAGGAATAAACAACGCGGAAACAAATGTTACTATCATAGCCATGATTGGTCCCCAAGAACCGGTGCGCAAGATTAATTGGGCGCTAGGCACGCGGGCCAAAATCAATTCCACGCCAATCACGGTTAACATGCCGCCGATGACTGCCAGGGGCACCCGTTCGGCATAGCTGCCAAAGAGCAGTACCAGCAGTCCCAGCCACAAGCCAGCAAATAAGCCTCCTAAACGGCCGTTGGCCCCGGCATCCACGCTGATGCCCGTGCGCGACAGAGAGCCACCGGCAGACATGGATTGAAAGAAGCTCCCGGCCAGGTTGCCTAAACCTTCACCGACAAAGTCACGTGATTGGCCGGCTTTGCTGCCATCAGGATTAGGCACGGCCGTACTGATGCCCGCCCCTTGCGCCAGAGCCACCAATGCTACCGACACCGATCCCAGGGCCAATCGTGGAATCAAGCTGAAATCCGGCAACATAAACGACGGCAAACTGTTGGGAATCGTAGCGATGTCGGCCACCAATTCAATATTGATACGCAGTAAATTGACAGCTACCGTCATCAACACCAAAACGATAATGGCCGCGAACTTCTCCAGCGGCTGAACCCGCTTGAGAATCACCATAATAATGATCGTTGCCACAGAAATGACCAGGGTCGTTGGATCCCACTGGTCAATATTTGCCAGCCAGTTAATTGTTTTTTGAAACTGGTTCGTCCCACCCGGAGCATAGCCTGTCAAATGATGATCCTGGCCGAGAATGATGAGCAGCGAGGCTCCGGCCACAAATCCGGTCATGACTGCGTTGGAAACGAAATTAACGATGCTGCCCAGGCGCAAGATGCCCAGGACAAACATGATCGTCCCGACCAGGAAAGTGATCGTAAACAGCGCCCCGGGCATCTGGCTGTCCTGTATCCCAGCGTCTTGCATCACGCTGAATGTGGCCAGGGCAATGGCACTGGTCAATGTGCTGATCATCAAGACCGTGCCCGTGGTCAGCGAGGATACAATCGTGCCTACAACGCCGGAATATAGGCCATAGACCGGGTTAACCCCGGCCAGTTGGGCATAAGCCATCCCTTCCGGAATGCTGAATAAGCCCGTGGCCAGACCGGAGACGATATTGGGAACCACTCCCTTTCGCTGAGGTTTGGCCTCTTCCGTTGGGGCATTGGGTCGGGCTGATTGAGTCATATCACACAAGCCTTTTATTCGTACTGTGCCAGCCAGTTCTTAAGCTGATGGTAAACGGCCGCCGCGCCTACAAGCTCCTCCTCATTCAGGGACCATTCGGCCGGATAGAGCAGGAACGGCTGGGTCTGGTAGCCGCCCATACCACCATGACAGCCAATCAATTCCTCAAAAGCCGCGACTTCGTTTGTGTCCGCATGGTAGAAGCTGTTGACCAAAATATCCGGGCAGTTGCTAAAACTATCTTCGCGGATCAAATGTTCGGCCGCCCGCGGGCCAAAACCGGCCAGTGGGTCCACGCCTTCAACCCGTCCTTCAGCAATATAGTTGCGTCCATCTGAACTCATAACAACCGGTCCATGTTCGGCCGAGCGCACCATGACAAAACCTACCCCCTCATGTTCGACCAATCCTTCCAGCAAGCCTGGATAAAAGGTTTCCATTTCTTCCAATGTCGCTCGCCGGTCAATTCGCGTACCATAAACAAGACCCAGGTTGCCGGAAGCCATCACCAGAATCTGCGGCAGCTCATCCTTGTCCTTGCCCTTTTCAGCAATCTCTTCAGCCGCCTCCTCTTCTTCCTCCAGGTCATCATCGGCCGTGTAGCGCTTCAAGTTGCCCGCCACAAGCTGAGTCGTTGAACTGTCCTCATTCTGCATCGCATCCGTTAAAAAAGCATTGACATTCGCAGCACCCTCTGTCGCATCTATGAACCCCTGCACCCGATGTTCCTTAGCTAACTCCTGCACCAATTCCTCTAACGATTGATTGTAGCGCTGCTTAAACGTCGCGCCACCACTTTGTCCATGGTCGGAAAGGACGACCAGGTAATAAGGTCGGGGTGCTTGCTCGGCTGCTGCCTCTAACCGCGCAAACTGCTGATCGATCTTGAACAAGGCATCATAAGCGTCTTTCGACTCGACCCCTGAATGGTGGGCCACTTCATCATAACCTACAAATGTCGCATAGGCCGTCGTCCGCCCCGCGTACATATCACCAATCAACGTATAAATATTAAGCTCACGCATAATCGTCGTCGTCACCCCACGGATCAACGCATATTTAAAGTTGCGGTGATGTCCATCCAGGCGGGGTTGGACGTCATTGCGCCGGTCCTGCCGAAAACGCTGACGTTCCAAAATGATATCCCAAATGAAAAGCAGCAATGTACGTGTGAAGTTATAGGGGCTGGCGAAGTAAGCAGAAAATTCGCCCGTGCGGAATCTGGAAAAGTCCTTAAGCACACTGGCCGTATTCATCACAAATGGCGCGTCACCAGACAGAAGATTGCCGCGGCTGGCGCCATCATTGATTAATAATCCATTGCCATCGGAGCGCTCCTTCTCCAGCCGCGCCACCTCATCAGGATTGCTGGAGGCCACAACGATGCGCCGTTCGCGATCGTACCAGCGAAAAGCGGGGATCTCATTGTTGTTTCCATGTAGAATACCCGCCTGGGAGGCCGAGGTCTGCGAGGACAGATCCGTTTCCCAACCGACCAGCTTATGATTGCCTTCTTCTAACCAGCGTTTCATCGTCGGCGCGTAACCCTCGGCCATCGCCTTTTCCAATACAGGTTCAGCCAGACCATCAATCTCCAGGAAAAAGATCCCTGGCACGTCGCTCTCTTCAACCTTACCCTGCCGGCGCATGCGTCGGCGTACCACATTGCGATAGAAGGATGCATCATCATCAATCGTCAGCAAGGTGCTGAAGATGACGTTAATCGCTGTAAGACCTATTGAGGTGATAACCGCCGTGCCCACGCTTTCCACTGTGAAGCCAGATAATATCTGTCCCGCCAGCCATATGATGACACCATTCAGCACCAGGAAGAACAAACCGGCCGTAAAGACGGCGAAAGGCAGAAAAATACGGCTGAGGATGGGCCAAAGCAACGCATTGAGCAGCCCAATGACCGCTACAGCGATAAAAGCCTCGGCCGCTGAACTGATGGTTAAACCCCTTTGAATCCAGGCCATGAACAACAGCCCAATCGATTCAATGATCCAGATGAGCAAAACGCGCACAACGGGGCGATTGACAAAACTTACTTTTCGTTTATTCATAACTTACCTCTTTTTGATGATGTTGCTCGTCGCCCAACTCATGCAGATATGCATCCACACCGGCCTGCACCGAGGCATAAATATGCCTTTCAGGAATAGTTTTGGGCAGCTCCGCCCGTTCAATGATCTCCAGAACCCCGCTTTTCATACGTGCCAGGCGGATTTCTTTCCCCGTTCGTAACAGCTCTTCCTGCAGCTCTCTTAGCGCAGCAATGGCCGTGGCATCAATACTGTTCATGGACTCCCCATCAATGAGAATAACTCGCGGGGTGGGATCGCTATTTTCGATGGCTCTCCTGACTGCTGAAATGAAGTTTGGCGTATTGGCGAAAAACAGCCCACCATCAAAACGCAAGATGAGCAATCCGGGATAGGTTTCCCCCTCCGGATGGTTGTTCAAATCGCGATATTCCGTCGAGCCGGTCACGCGCCCTAACACAGCCGTATTGCGATTCTTTGTCCCCACCAACAGGGCCACCAGGCCTAGAAAACTGGCCAACAAAAGCCCGGCCAGAAGCCCCAGGAGCAGCACACCAAGCGCAGCAACGATGGCCGTGTAAAAATCGACAGTCGTCACGCCGCGATATTGTGATATCTTGCGATAACTGATATTTTTCCACACGGCATGGATGACAATCGCCGCCAGCGTCGCTTCCGGCAGATGATAAAAGAGCGGCGTCAGAGCCGCGGCCGTGATCAAAATGGCCACAGCAGCCACAATGGAGACCATCTGCGATCTACCGGCGGAAGATTCCACGGCGGCCGTACGCGACATACTACCGTCCACCGTAAAACCACCGCTGATGCCAGACCCCATATTGGACATGCCCAAGGCGATCAGTTCCTGATTGGCGTCGACTTCATAGCCAAATTTGGTGGCGTATGAGCGGGCAATGGCCACCGATTCGGCGAAAGCCACCAGCGCCAATCCCACAGCACCCGGTCCCAAGGTCAACAGGTCACTCAGGGTCAGATCTTGGGGCAGGCCGATCGGCGGCAGTCCGGCCGGAATATCCCCGACGACATGAATCCCTAAATCCTCAAAACCAAGTATTGAAGAAGTGAAGATCGCCAGAAAAAGAACCACCAGCGCGGCCGGTAGTTTTGGCGTGAAGCGATGCAGCGCAAACAACAAAATCAGGCTGGTCAGGCCTACAGCCAGCGTGGGCATATCAACCATCTCAATATCCCGTAGAAAGGCCAACGCTTCCGGAAGGAAAGAATATCCCTCAGGTTCAAATCCGAGGATCTTGTCAAGCTGTCCGACGACAATTGAGATGGCCACGCCAACCACAAATCCATCCAACACCGGGCGTGATAGAAAATCGGCCAGCACGCCCAATCGCAACAACCCACCAATAATAGAGAGTAAACCGACAAACAGTGCCAGCCCAATAGTTAGTGTGAAGAACTCAGGGCTGCCGGCGATGGCTACCGCGGAGACGACGGTGAATGATAAGGCCGCCACGGCCGAACTGGGTCCGACATTCAGATGACGAGAAGTGCCGAAGATAGCATATGCCAGCAATGCCAGGGGGGCGGCATAAAGGCCGGTTTCCGGCGGCATGCCGGCGATCCCGGCATAGGCCATCGCCTCCGGAACCAGCAACGCCCAAACAGTCAAGGCAGCAATGACGTCGCCCCGCAGCCAGCCCCTTTGGTAGGCCGGCAGCCAGCTCAATATGGGTAAGAAAGACCGCCATGAATTACCACCGGCCTTCTTTTCCTGCTGTATTGTCGTCATATTGGCTCTATTCACTATTTGTCTGTAGAACTATCTTTATCAGGATTGAGGGTTTTTCTGGTATTGCTCCACCATCCTTTAACACTCTCTACTGCTTTCTTCTGGTCGGCACTTTGCTCCTCACCCGTGTAGCGCATTAACAGTGCCAATGGGCGCGTACCCTCAAAATTTTCCAAAGAGATCAACACCAGCAATGTCAGTGGAACCGCAAGAATCGCGCCGATCCCACCCAACAGGAATCCCCAAACAAACAAACTAACAAACACGATGACTGGTGAGATTTGCAGCCGCTGGCCCATGATTTTGGGCTGGATGAAGTTTTGCACGCCACCGTTGATTAAGACATAACCGATGAGCACTATAAGAGCGGTCTGCAATCCATATTGGGCATAGGCCATCAAAACGGGTGGAATTAAGGCGATGATAAAGCCGATTGAAGGAATATAGCCCATGAACCAGGCGAGCAGCCCCCACAAAACAGCATAATCAACCCCCAGGATCAAGAGAAAAATCGTATTGCCGAATCCGACCAAAAAATTGACGCCGGTTAATACGGAGATGTATTTGCGCACATCTTCAGTAAGCCCTGTCACCCTGCGGATAGTTGGCGCATTGGGATCGAGGCCCAGCCGCGAAGGGGCAGGTAACGAAATGGCAGCACTGATCATAAAAAAGAAAATGACCAGTGCTAAGCCGAACTGTACCAGTAAACTGATGATGTCGGCCAATAAACTTTCCGCAATTGGTCCCCAAGTATTGATCTCTAAAACAGGTTGAAGGTTTGTTTGCTGTCCTGTTGTTAAACCAAAATCCTCCGAAGCAGCCTGCACACCGCTGGAATAATAAACCGGCAGTTCCGTCGAAAGTTTGGTAATGGAGAAAAACACAGTGACGATGATCAAACCCAAGGCCAGGACAACGATCCCAATGGTGATAACCAGGGCCAACCAGCCTGGCAACCCACGATCTGTGAGTCGTCCAGGGACAGGCAGGACCGTGATTGTAATCACCATTGCCAAAAGGATTGGATTAAGAATGATGGCCGCTTCCCGGATGCCAAACAAGATGATAAAAATACTGGCAAAACCAACCAGGTATACCACCAGACGACTTGACAGATTATCCATGATTATGCCTCCAATGGCCCCGTTGCCATCGCTTTCTTAAATCCATTAACTCAACTACCTTGAACTTTCTCCCTATATAGTAGCTTCTAGATCGAAAGAAAAAATTTTTCGACATTACACCTCATCCATCCTGTAAGGTGATATCCGCAGATGCCGGTCCAACAAGATGCTTGTCAAACAACCTCCATGTTCCATGCTTCGTTCTAGAAAAATCAATCTCTCACTTGTCATCCTGAGAACTACCACATCGCAGGCTCTGTTCTATGAATGAAGAAACACCAGTTTGTCATCCTGAACGTGTCATCCTGAACGTAGTGAAGGATCTTTGCGTTCTCAACAAATGATTCATAAGATTCCTCGCTCCGGACGAAATGACCGCTCGTAAGTAATGTGTTCTAAGCGCTTCGCTGCTGGAAGGCGCGGTAAATGACAAAGAAGCCGCTGATGAAGGCCAGATTGCAGCAATCCACAACATGGTCAAGCCAACTCCAGGCACAGTGTAATTGACAATGAGTATACCCCCAAAAATAATGCCGATCACGCCCAGAACCCCCACTACCCAGCCATCACTATTTTCATTTATTGGCTCATCTCCAGAACAGGCCAGACATGTCGCCAAATGAGCACATCCTTTGGTTATCATTCCCAACTTAACAATGAATATGGATCGGCCGGATTATCAATCGTCTCAACTATTAATTGTTACTGGCGCGCCATCGCAATACGGAAACGCTACTCAGGATCGATAAAGCGATCGTGATCATCCTTGTCCACATCAAGCTGCACCCAGCGAATCTTGTCGCTGAACTTACTATCTTTGCTGGTGTAATCACGGCTGACGGTTGTGCCCGATTCATATCCAATATCTGTGGTTTCATCGGCCGAAAAAATCATGGCCTGTCGCGTGGGCGCACAAAGGGCAGTCGTGTGGAAGAGTCACTCCGATATTCAAGAAAGTTAGCTCGCTTGGTTGATTAGAGCTAAGCTTCTATCATTTTTTGCCACGTGGCGTTAATTCGTAATTGGTTGAATAAATAAAAAAGGTTTCTGCGGTGCCGGCACCGCACTCAATCATCCCAAAAGTTTGGCTTTGGCGTTGGCGAACTCCTCATCACTCAACACGCCGGAATCATGAAGCTGAGCCAGCTGCTGAAGCTGGGTTGACAAATCTGGTTCAGCCGGGGCCGCCGGGGGAGGGGGTGCTGCCGGTTCCTCGTAATATTCCGGTTCCGGTGCATATTGCGCCTGCTGTTGGGCCGCTTGCTGCTGTTCGTACTGCTGTGCCTCGTACTCCTGCTGTTCTTTTTTGTCCCAGCGCTTTTGCTGATGGTGGCGCACGGCACCTGCCGTACCGGCCACGACGGCCGTTGTTGCCACACCGCGTACTAAAGTTCTACGTCTTCTTCGTCGTCTCATCATACCCATGATATTTTTCTCCTAAGTAGTTTCCGGTTCTACTTGATCGGCATCTTCGCCAACACTGGCCACGTCAAATAATGCTTCCAGAACAACCTCATGTGGAATGCGCTCCTGCATCAGCAAACGGCCATCCGCTTCTAACAATGCCTCTTTGAACTTAATCGCCCAGAGGTTTTCAAAGAGCAACACAGCAGCCGTACTGTTGTCGTCCAATTGTTCGGCCACCATCTCAATATCACCGGCGGTGATCATGCCGGTCACTTTTACATCCAGGGGATCAAAAACCGACAAAATTTGATCATCAACCTGCTGCAATTCGCGCACCTTCACCTCACCATTCTCATCTTTTAAGATAATTATCAGGTCAACCACGCGCACAATTTCCTGTTCGACCAGCTCCAACAAGTTGGGCAGGATATTCCCTTTAAATTTATTACCCTTAAATTCCAGGGCAATGAAATCAATCGGTCCATAAGTCATAACAATTCTCCTTGAATCACTGTTCAATTACGATTATAGAATTCTTCGGCTGGGTTTGCAGTCACGGCTGATGAAAGTTCAGAAAATAAATCGGGAATCAATTGCGCAGATTCCGCAGATTTTGTCGTTAATCCTACACCGTAACCGAAAATTCCAATTTTCGTCGGTTTTCGTCGGCGCGAAATGGATTTCGCGGTTACGCTATTGAAAAATCTGCTTCATCGGCGTAATCTGTGGATAAATCCTATTACCGAACTAATAATTTCACTTACATTAGCCGTTAAACCACTGCTCACGATTAACAAATTAATACGATTATTGTTGCAAGTAGGCATCCTTAGATACCGGTCTGGGAAGACACGCGTATCTTAGGATGCGCATTGACATGTATATCCGCATTAATGAGTAAAGGTCCAAAAGCGGTGACTACAAACCCAACAAACAATAAAGATTGAATCCTAGTATCCTTCATAACCAGGCAGGCGCTTACGACCGGCGCCACCTGTATAAGAAGCAATATCAAAAATCAAAAACAGGCCCACCCATAACCAGTCCCAACCAGTTACACCTCCAGGCGAGACAATGACCCACATCAGCGTCGTCCAGGGCACGAAAACAAGACCCAAGACCGGCCAGATCCACCATAAAGTGCCGCCAAACAGGTCGCCAAAGGCTGCCTGCCAGCGAACGGGTTGGAAAATCCACCAAAAAATACCAAAAACACGGGGTCCTAAAAATACCAACATGAGTAATGCACAACACATAATTATTTCTCCTGGCTAATTATTGTGAGGATGCCAGCCCATCCACAAAGAATAAATTATCAGGATATCTGGAGACTGGTCCAGCCCGAATGGCGGGATCTAACGGCCGCCGTGGGCCATTTGATCGATACAAACCGCCACAGCAAGTATAATAACATCTTCTTGACCAGGTTCAATAGCGACTCCGTAACTATCGCGGATCCGGAACCATTTCTTGGAAACCTCGGCTACCTTGTCCCGGCCTTCACCGATAGAGTATTCATGATCCAGAATATTGCCCTTCACATCCAGGTCGGGACCGTTCTTAATCTTAACTACCCAGCGGTCACGGATGGGCGAGATAATCGCTTTTTTAACCGTGGCTAAATTTTCGCCGTTTGGTCCTTCAATTGCCATGCTGTCCTTAACCCGCAGCATGCGCTCCTGGATTTTGGCCAGTTCATTGCCGTGGGCGTCTTCAAATTTCAAGGTCTGGCGCACGCGCAGCGCTTTGCCATCCACCTTGAGGGCTTTCTGCCCATGTTCATTTTCGATCCAAAAATCATCACCGATAGCCACCATTTTTTGGCGCATCTTATCACGCTTGCCCCCACTTTCACCACGGCCTCGCCCACTATCATTTTTCCTCTTTTCTCGTCTTTCTTGTCTTCGTCTGCGCATCATTTGCCTCCTCGTTTCTTGATATTATAACCTACTCCCCCAACTATTTAATTCTTTTCGTCAGAGTCACATTCTTCACTTGACCAATAAGCATCATAATCACTAACCAACAAATACAAAGGTGGCTCATCTTCCTCGATCTCCGGAAATCGGCCGACCGGCTCATAAAAGCGGTTATCATTGGCGTCATCATTAACCAGCGACACCTCGCCAATCAACACCGGTTCTTCAACCGCCCAAAAGGCATGATAACAGTAAGGAGCCAGGGTGATACTTTCGCCGGGACTCAAAACGACCTCGCCACCGGCCTGAACCATGCGCCGCACGCCATCAGTCATCACAGTAACATCACTATCTTGCAGTTCACCATCTTCCGTGGCGTTGTATAGCTGCACCACCAGCTTACCCCCGCCGCGGTTGATGATATCTTCCGTCTTCGTCCAATGGAAATGGAGGGGGGTGATCTGATCGACCTGGCCAATCAATATCTTTTCGCAGTATAGCTCCCCTTTTCCATTCGTTAAATCATCCGGCACCCCATTGCGAATCGTGAACAACACCAGGCCAAAGCGGTCAAATTGGCCACGGCCGAAATCGGTGATATCCCAACCCAAAGCCCGCTCCACAATCTGCCGCCCATCCCTGCCAATCGCCTGCCACTCCCCCGGCGTCCAATAAGCAAACGGGGGCAAATAAAATCGTCTCTCCTTTAGAAAAGCGTCCGCCTGGCGAATAATGCCGTTTATTTCCGATCGTTTCATAGTCAAACCTTCCGGGTTTCTCCAATCGCTCCAACCGTAACGCAATTTGCCTAAATTGCAACGCAGTCCAGATCAAGTAGAGCTGCCACAAATGAGGAAATTTGTGCTTCACTCTCCATCTCCGCTTTCATCCCCTCTCGTCCGCGTCCCATTATCAACAAGTTGACCCCTTCAGAAATATCCATATGATCCAACCCATGACAAAAATAAAATTGGTAGCAATCGACTTAGACGGAACATTATTAGACAGTAACGGCCGCTTACCGGCCGAAAACGCCAACGCCATCACCCAGGTTCAAAACCAGGGAATCAAAGTCATCCTGGCCACAGGCAAAACGCGCCATTCGGCCAAGCACATCATCGACGAACTGAACCTATCCCAACCCGGCATCTTCACCCAGGGTATGGTCATTCTGGATGCCGGCGGAACCATCCTGCACGAAACGCAGCTCGACCCCCAGGCGGCAGGTGGCATCCTACACTATTTAGACCAGGCCCAACTACCCTATGTGGCCTACAACCGGCATGGTTTATTCATCCCCCAGACCGATCCCTACTACGACAACATCACCAGCAAATATCACGAGCCACAGCCCAATGTCATCGGGCCTATGGCCGGCCGGGCGGCCGAATTGGGCATCAACAAAATCCTGGTTGGCGATAAAGTCAGCCTGCAAGCCAGGCGGCAAGATATGCAAAAGCGGTTTGCAGATTCAGTGACCATCCTCCAGGCCGTGCCTGAATACC
>JANQGC010000045.1 GCA_028277515.1 Anaerolineae bacterium | reverse complement strand
GTCTTGGGCTATATTTAGGCAAGATACTATCTTCGACCCGAGTTTTCATAGTCTAAATTCAGTAAATTCCTCTTGACTCTTATGAGAGAATCTACCATTCGCCGGCCGACCCAAATTGAACCCTCCGGTTTTACACAATTTGAAACTGCACCCCTGCGCTTTAACCCGCTTGGAGAATGGAAAACATAATGATAGCATTTAAGACTGGTTTTTTGTGAAGAAGGATACTTTTTAATGATAGAAGTTGCGGGCAATATGCACATGCATACCCCGTATTCTGATGGTGAAAAATATCATGCAGCCATTGCCGAAGATGCGATTAAGGCTGGTTTAGATTTTGTGATCGTCACCGACCACAATATTTGGGTTCAGGAAGTCGATGGCTATTATGAAAATGAGGAAGGCCGGGTTTTACTCTTCACGGGCGAAGAGGTGCACAATGTTCGGCGTAAACCTCAAGCAAGTCACTTTTTAGCTTATGGCGTGGGCAAAGAACTGGCACCGTTGGCCCCCGATCCTCAAGGCTTGATCGATGAAACTTTGAATGCAGGAGGTTTTGGTTTTTTGGCTCATCCCCATGAAAAGGATGTTCCCATCGCCAATGAACCTAATTTGGGATGGCATGATTGGGATATTGAAGGGTTTACAGGTTTAGAGATTTGGAATTATATGTCCAGCCTTAAAAATCGCCTGGCTGAAGCATTGGAAAATTTACGTTGGCAAAATCGGCTATTTGGTAATTTGACCGCCTTGCGCATTGCATTAAATCCGGAAAAGGTCATAATTGCACCTGAGCCAGAGACATTAAAGCTGTGGGATGAACTCCTTGCTGAGGGTAAACAGGTCGTTGCCATCGGAAACAGCGATGCTCATGGAACACCAATGAGTATGGGACCAATTAAAAGAGAAATTTATCCATATGAGTTTTTGTTCCGGGCGATTAATACCCATATTTTAATCCCTGAACCTTTACAAGGTAACCTGGAAGAAGATAAAAAAATGATATTGAAGGCATTAGGTAAAGGCAATGCCTGGGTTGGCTATGATATGGCTCATCCTACCAGGGGATTTAAATTTAGTGCAAAGGGGAAAAATAAAGGGGTCATGGGGGATCGCATAGAAATGGATACAGGGGCTACTCTCCAGGTTCGTACACCAGAGCGAGCAGATATCCGGTTGATCCGTCACGGTGAGGTCGTTTCCCAGGTCGAAAATGAAAACACTTTAACATATTTGGCAAATGAAACTGGCGCCTATCGTGTTGAGTGCGAAATCTCGTACATGAATCAAAAGAGAGGTTGGATTTATAGTAATCCTATTTATCTTTTTTAAGTCTCAAAAAATATGTTGATAACATGGCAGTCTGTTTCTTAAGTTCCTTAACATGTGACAGTCACTTGAATCGCTACGATCACTATGAATAGAAGAAATAAGTGACTGTCACATTAGATTACGAATTAGAAAACATTGGCATTAAGAGGTTTCTGATTGCTCATTCTTGAGTTAATAACCTATTTCCATCCATGGGAAAGAGTAGAAAACAATGGTTGAAGAAAATATTCGGTTTAGGAATAGACCGCTAGAACCGCAAAAAAAGGCGATTGTCATTGGCGCCTCTTCCGGCATTGGAGCGGCATTGACGCGCCGTCTGGCCTGGCAGGGCTATTCTGTAGCAGCTCTGGCAAGGCGAGAGGTTGAACTCAATTTGTTGGCCGATTCAATTAATGGTGAATTGCCGGATAAGAGCGAGCAAAAGGTCATGGTTTTTAGCCATAATGTCGCCAATACCGGGGACGTTACTCAACTTTTTGGAGATATTGTTTATAAACTAGGAGGCCTCGATCTGATTGTATATGTGGCTGGCATTCAGCCTCCTGTCGAGTTGGATGAGTATAATTACGAAAAAGATGAGGCAACTATTCAGGTTAATTTGCTAGGGGCCATTGCCTGGTTGAATCAAGCGGCGCGCCGTTTTGAACGCCTGAAAGGCGGCCATATCGTAGGAATAAGCTCTATCGCCGGTGATCGCGGCCGTGTCGGCTCCCCCGTCTATAATACAAGCAAGGCGGCTCTGAACACTTACCTGGAAGCGTTACGAAATCGCCTTTTCCGGCATGGCGTGACGGTAACAACGATTAAACCGGGGTTTGTGGATACACCAAATTTGGCCAATGCGGCAAAAACTTTTTGGGTGATTTCCCCGGAAGAAGCGGCCGCACAAATTTATCTAGCTATCCGCCGCAAGCGAGGAACCGTTTATATTCCTTCAAGATGGGGGCTGGTTGGTTTGATTATCCGGCATATACCTTCCTCAATTTTTCGCTGGTTAAGATTTTAGGGAAAAACCTTGCCATATTATCTGACAATAGGACGGTAAATATCTATTTAGTCGATGAATGAACAGGTCATTAAATGATGGATGAACAAATAACCAAAAAAGCATCTTTCTTGCAAGATGGTTCCAAGGAGAATGAACTTCTTTCGGCAGGGAATTTAGAATTGGTGCCGGCCTGGGGTCGAGCCAGCCACAGTCCAAGCTACGTATTCAGGCCAACGACAACTGACCAGCTACATGACCTGCTGCACCTGGCCAGGAAAAGCGGCCGTTCCATTGGTTTGCGAGGCGGTGGCAACAGTTATGGTGACGCTGCTCTCAACAATGAAAATTTGCTACTCGATATGCGGCGTATGAATCGCATCCTGGAATGGGACCCGGAAAAAGGGATCATCGTAACCGAACCTGGGGTGACCATCTCCCAATTATGGCAGTATGTCCTGGAAGATGGCTGGTGGCCTCCTGTGGTCACCGGTACAAGCAAGGTGACACTTGGTGGTTCAGCGGCCATGAACGTTCATGGTAAAAATGTTTACCAGGTAGGACCGATTGGCGATCACATCCTGGAGTTTGAATTGATGCTTCCTTCGGGTGAAAGCATTTTGTGCAGCCGGGATGAAAACAGCGACTTGTTTTTTGCAGCAATTGGTGGCTTTGGCATGTTGGGCATTTTTACCCGTATCACGTTGAAGTTAAAACGAGTTTATTCCGGCTTGTTAGATGTTTATACAGAAACGCAACCTGATTTGGACGGCATTTTTGATTATTTTGAATCTTATGTTGATGAATCAGATTATATCGTCGGTTGGATCGATGCCTTCGGCCGTGGAAATGGTTTGGGGCGTGGAGATGTTCATCGGGCCAATTATCTGCAACCGGGCGTTGATCCGGCACCTCAGCAGTCCATGCGTTTAGAAAACCAGCATTTAACCCCTAACATGTTTGGCGTTGTGCCTCGTTCTATCATTTGGCTGTTTATGCGGCCGTTCATGAATAATGCAGGAGCCGCTTTGATCAATTGGGCTAAATTTCAAGCAGGCCGCTTTTCTGGCCACCAACATATGCGGCAACATCATGCGGCATTCCACTTTTTGTTAGATTATGTCCCGGACTGGAAGAAGGCTTATGGGGGTGGGGGACTCATCCAATATCAGCCATTTATCCCCAAGGAAACGGCACGAAATGCTTTTACCGATATGCTACGCTTGTGCCAGAGGCGCGGGCTTCCCAATTATCTTACGGTGATTAAGCGGCACCGCCCCGATCAATTTCTAATGACCCATGGCCTGGACGGCTACTCACTGGCGATGGATTTCCGGATTACTGACGATAACCGTTCACGCGTCGCCGCTTTAGCAAGAGAGCTAGATGAAATCGTTCTGGCATCCGGAGGGCGTTTTTATTTCGCAAAAGATAGCACGCTGCGTCCAGAGGTTGTCCAGGCATCCCTGGGACAGGAGACCATCGACCGTTTTAAAGCCCTAAAGCGTAGGAACGATCCCGATGATTTGCTACAAACGGATTTGTGGCGAAGAGTTTTTGCCTGATTGAGCTTATAATCCCCCATAGGATCTCATTCCTGATCTTTTTCACGTCTGCGGGAAGCCGCTGCTAATCCTTTGGCGATGACTTCCGCGTTTTCATAGCGTGAAAAGAAGTTGTGCTCGCCGGTTAAGGTTTCCAACCGTAAATGGACAGCTCGACTGTCATCCGCTTCAAAGGCGATAGTGAGTTTGCGGCCGATCAGGCTCCCGACCAGTTGCCAATAAGGGGTTGAATATGCCTCTTGATGGCGCATTTCCCCTTCTTTGCTTTCTTGTCGCCCGGCAATCAATTCCTTTAGCTCTACGATATATTTGTCAGCTTTGGGCACTAGGTCCAATACCTCCGCCTTGAATACTGCTCGTAGATAATCTTCGTTGGGGAGTTTCCAGGCGAACTGAAGAGGAAAAAATTCCCCTGGCTGGTAATGGGCTTTGGACATATGATGAAGCAAATAAAAAGGCCGTTGCCAAACAGGGCAACGGCCGAAAAAATCAAAACGTAATCTTAGCGAATGACCCGTTCCGTATCCTTGTCGAAAAGGTGGGAAGCAGCCATATCTAATACCAGGTCGATTTCATTACCGGGTTGAACGTCCATCCGGGGATCGACTGTGGCTACCAACGTGTTTTTACCGGAATTGACATATAGATGAAGTTCTGCACCAAGAAGCTCAAATACATCTACATTACCCTTTAATGGGGATGGTGTGATGTTGGGTGGCGCGAATGCGGGTGCATGAATGTGCTCAGGACGCACGCCAAGAATAACCTCTTTCCCAATGTAGCCATCAGTGTTGCCTTGTCGGTCCTTGGGTATTAAGGCGCGGAAATCACCGGTGTCCACATAAAGATCGCCTTCCTCAGAGACGAGTGTTCCATCAAAGAAATTCATGCTGGGGCTGCCGATAAAACCGGCGACAAACAAGTTGTCAGGTCGATTATAAAGATTTCGCGGAGAATCACACTGCTGCAAGATGCCATCTGCCAGAACAGCGATACGATCACCCATAGTCATGGCCTCAACCTGGTCATGGGTCACGTAAATGAACGTGGTTCCCAATCTTTGATGGAGTTTGCTGATTTCTGCGCGTGCGGAAACACGGAGTTTAGCATCAAGATTGGACAACGGCTCGTCCATAAGGAAAACGGCCGGTTCCCGAACGATAGCGCGACCTAAGGCAACACGCTGCCGCTGGCCACCAGAGAGCGCTTTTGGCTTGCGATCGAGCAGGCTGGTAAGCCCTAAAATTCCGGCTGCTTCATTAACGCGTTGATCGATTTCATCTTTTGGCGTCTTGCGCAATTTAAGGCCAAAGGCCATGTTATCATAGACGGTCATGTGTGGGTAAAGGGCGTATGATTGGAAAACCATGGCAATGTCACGGTCTTTTGGCGGAACATCATTCACCACGCGGTCGCCAATCAAAATCTCCCCTTCGCTGATTTCCTCAAGCCCGGCCAGCATACGTAAACTGGTCGATTTTCCACAGCCAGAGGGTCCAACGAAGACAACAAATTCTTTATCAGCAATTTCAAGGTTTAAATCTTTAATTACCTCAACATCACCATACCTTTTGAACACATGATTGTAGGTTACACTCGCCATCTATGATCTCCTTTTTCGGAATAGAACCAAGGATTCATTTTCCGAACCAACTATATAATTTCCAATTTCGATAGGAAAAACTTTACACCAGCTATTGGTAAAAAGAGTTTTTCTTCCAGACTCCAAGGACACTATATCCAGCGATTTTTAGATTGTCAATGCTCGGAACCAGATTGTCTAAATGCGTGGTGTTACCTTGTATAGAGGACTGTTTAACTATTGATAATTGTCTCGTTTATGGGGTGGAATATAAAATCCATCAAGCTCCGAAGTTTCTAATATACTGGCCGGCAGGTCTTCAGAAAGGTGATTGATGTAGTCGTGAATCCAATTAGCGACGCTTTGATGATTAACTTCAAGAATGCGGCCGATTTCACGTAAACTCGAGCCTTCCAGATGAAGCACCAAAGCCTGTAGGCGAACTTCCTGATCGTAACCTCGTTCTTTACCATTTGGCGTGTAACGGCATCCACAATTTTTACAGCGCCTGCGCTGGCTTCCGGCCGGCGTAAAGCCGTCTTTAATCTGTTTCACTTTTGAGTCACATTTGGGGCAGGTCATTTGGGATTTTCCACTAAAGAACGGTGAGCAAGATTGCGATAATCAAGAGGCCGATGGCGATGAGACTAGTGATCCAATTCTCCCTGGCAAAATCTCTAAACCCTGGGGGGGTAGGCTCTTTTTCTGTATCAGTTGGTCGTTTTGATTTACCCAAAAGGACATCTTGAAAGTCCCGAACAGAATCTGGCCTGCGATCGGGATGCATTTCCATTGCCCACATGATGGCATCAGATACATGAGGAGCAAGATCGAGATTAATGGCCCTTGGTGGTTTTAAGATCATGGGATTAAGAAAACGCGCCTTGGCATGGGCAGGCGGTACATCAGTTAACAGTGTATACAACGTTGCGCCTAAAGCGTAAATATCAGTTCGGGCGTCTGTATGTCCACCTTCGCCCCCATATTGTTCTAAAGGGGTATACATGATAGTCCCTTTCCCCTGAACTACCGTAATTGTGCGCGCGTCTTCCGCGGCCAGAACCTTCACCAGGCCGAAATCAACAAGTTTAATGCGATTATCGGGGGTTAATTTTATATTAGATGGTTTGATGTCCCGGTGCAGAACTGGGGGAACCTGGCGGTGCAAGTAAGCTAAAGCATCAATTATTTGTTCAGACCAGCTTAATACAGTTTCTTCATCCAATTTTTGGCCAGATGCCTGGCTTTCCTCAAGAATTTGTTGCAAGTCGCGTCCTGGAACGTAATCCATAACCAGATAATCATTATCTCCCTCAGAGAAAAAATCAGAAACCTTGGGCAGGTTTGGGTGGTCAAGCTGGGCAAGAATACTGGCTTCCTTTAAAAACTGGCGGTGTGCCTGCTCGCGCATTTCCGGGGTGGCCATTGGGTCCGGGGGTAGGCTTTTGATGGCACAAAGACGTCCCGGCAGGCGTAAATCCTCTGCCCGGTAAACATGCCCCATGCCCCCTTGGCCGACAATCTTGGTCAGTCGGTAACGTTGACGTAAAATAGTATCGCTAGTGTGAATTGCTGACATTTTCAAAGATTATAACAGAATGGTCAAAAACGTGTTCTTAACCGATTTCATCAACTGTATGAAAAATCGAAACAAAAGGAGTACTCATGAGCGATCAACCCGTACTAATCATGCGTGAAGGTGAGCTAGCGAACCAGCAATGGACAATTACATCAGATGAATTTCTCATCGGCCGCGGGGGTGATTGCGATCTGGTTCTTCCGGAGCGGCAGGTTTCTCGCCATCATGTAAAAATCCTGCGAGAGGATGGCGGCTTCGTCCTGCAAGATTTAGGAAGCAAAAATGGCACCCACCTTAATGGCAAACAGGTAACCGGCCGAGCCAGGATACAAGACGGAGATGAAATTCAAATCGCCCTTTGTGTCAAACTTTTTTTCATCGGTACCGGCGCGACGCTGCCCTTAACCTTTGATCCGCCAACTCCCGAACGGGCTTTAACCATAAACGAGGCCGAACGGTCCATTAGTATCAAGGGAAAACGGCTAAGTCCTCCCCTGTCATTAGCCCAGTTCCGATTGTTACAGCTTTTGGATGAGGCAGACGGCGCCGTTTGCAGCCGGGATGAGATTGTAGAAGTCGTCTGGCCAGGTACGGAAGGGATTGGTGTTTCCGAACAAGCCATTGATGCTTTAATCCGCCGTCTCCGCGATCGCTTAGCTGAAATAGATAGTCACAATTATGTGGTTACGGTTAGAGGTCATGGATTTAGGATGGATAATCCCACGATTGCCTAGATTCTATTGACAGATGTTTAGTTATGATTTAGGAAGCGGAGCCGAGTTACGCATGTTGGTGCTGCACCATGCGGCCGAATTCTTAGAAATGGTGTTAGAGAACCGTGACTATTTCGGTGAGTGGTTAGGGTGGGCACATGCAATCAACTCAGTGACTGATGCCGAAGACTTCCTTCATCGGGGTGTGTCCCGTTTTGCTGAGGATGGAATTCCCTGGATTGGCATCTGGCAAGATGACCGAATGGTTGGTGGCATACTCTTTTTCCCGCTTGAACGCAGCATCAGAGCAACAAAAATCGGCTACTGGCTGGCGCAATCGGCTACGGGTCGTGGATTAATGACGCGGGCTATTGAGGCTGTTTTGCCATTCCTGTTTGAGGATCTTCAGATAAACCGAATCGGATTGGAAACCGAGTTGGGGAATCTAAAATCGAAGGGAGTAGCCGAAAGACTCGGCTTTGTTTTTGAAGGAGTGCGCCGCCATGGATGGTTTAACGATGGAAAATATGTTGATATTGCCGTTTATTCCTTGTTAGCAAATGAGTGGAGAGTAGAGCGAGACGAGTAAAGTCAAACTACAGACTTTAGCATCTGGATCTTAAACAATAGCTATATGGCTTTCACCCATCAATTTTGTCTCTGATCATCCTTTTTACCTGTCCTAAGCGGTCGATAACTTCAGGTTGTCCAGTTTCCTGCATTTGATCCTGCAACATATCTACAACGGTTATTAACTCAGATGATAGTAATGCATCATTTTCATCAAGCAAGGTTTGCATTTGGTCTTCAGACTCAGCATACATAAGCTGGGTTAGAAGTTGGATTTCCGGAGGGGTTTTGCTTTCGGCTTCTTTGACAATCAGACTCTGTATTTGATTTAATTTTTCCAGCCTTTGGCTGTTTCTGTTTTCCTCAGCACGGTTAATTTCAGCGGATAATACATACATAAAAGCATCATCAAATTTACTCATATTTGATTTGATCGCATTCTCTAGATCATTTGAAGCCAGCAGATTTTCAACTTCTTGCTGCGCTTCTTGTAAAATCTGTTCTGATGCCTGGCGCATATTTTCTTGTAAGTTTAATAGATCGGTTCGGATTTGAACCAAACGTCTGGCGGCATCTGGTTTTCCGGTCATCTCTTGTTTATCGATTTCAGCCGTCAACCCTGTAAAAAACTCATAGGTCAGGGCGGAGATACCTGCCTGGGCTATCACATTCACTATTTCCGTATCATCCTGGTTTTTAAGCACATGACGCAGCAATATAGTTGGGGTTAAGCCCCCTTCTTTTTTGGCATCCTGGTTTAAGCCATGAAGTGCGATTTGCTGTTTTTCGATTTTTTGCCCAGTTTTTGTTTCGGTCATTAATTTGGCTTGTAAATTAACCAATGGCAGCAATTGTTCGTTATCATTGCTTTGTACGGCCGCTTCTACGTAAGATCTTAGCATGGCGAAGAAAGTCTCATCAATTTCGTCTGAGCGTGCTTTCATCAGGTATTCCTGGACATCCGTGTCCGCTTTAACCATCGTGTTTAATAATTCAGCCTGTTTGCGCTGCCGTTGGATCATGTCCCTGGTGATGCCTTCGGTTTCCAGCACTTTTTCCATGAAACTTTCCATGGTTAAGATGGTAGTTGGCTGGAGCATATAGGCTCGGCGCTGTTCTTGGGGCGTATTATCAAGCACTTCTTTGGTCAGCCGGCCAATATATTGCTCTCGTTGAACCTGATCCAACTGCATTTCTTGAGGTGTATAAAGCATAAATAACTCATGCTCCGGATCATGGTAGAGCATGATGGTACTAATTTGTCCGCCGGCGCCACAGGAAGGGCAAACAGCAACATTTAATTGCCCGGAGAGTAGATGCTGTTTAAGTTCTGGTTGGCGCCCGACATCTATGATCTGATGAATTTCAGCCTGGTATGTTGTGCCGCAGTTGGGGCAATTTATTTGTGTATACATGGTAATCTCCTAGTTTAGTTTTGGCACATTCCAGGCACCCATCCAAGAGCGGCTGCCGGAAGCGTTTCCTAATGGAATGTCAATCGTTATAAAATATATAAGCTTTACTCAAAAGGAAGGGAAAAAGTAAAAGTTGTTCCGGGAGCATCCGGCTCTAATTCGTTGTTGTTTTGAAACCAGATACGGCCGTTATGCGCCTCAATGATTGCTTTAGATAAGAAAAGACCCAGACCGGTTCCCTCTGTTTTTCGGCTTAGCGCGTTGTCGAGACGCGCGAATTTTTGAAAAATCCGGCCTTGTTCATGAGTGGGAATACCGATACCATCATCTTGGACGGAAACCGTAATATACCGCGGGTGGACCTCTCCCCTTATAATTATTTTTCCCCCATCAGGTGAATATTTAATGGCGTTGTTCACTAAATTGTTGAAAACCTGCGTTAATCGACGTTCATCACCGATGATTGTCGGAAAATTCTGAGCGAAATAAACGGAAATTTGATGTTTGTCGGTTTGCCGGCCTAATTTTCGAGCGACGTCGGTGGCGATGTTAGCCAACAAAACATCATCACTCATCTCAAGACGAAACGTGCCGGCTTGCAGTCTGGAAACTTCCAGAAGACTATCAATGAGATCATTTAGATTGTCTGCTTCTTCTTCGATTACAACCAATGATTCGTCTAATATATCTTTTGACCACTCGGCATCTTGTCGCCTTAAGGTTCCAGCATAACCTTTAATGATTGATACTGGGGTTTTCAGCTCATGGCTAACGACAGAAATAAATGTCCTTTGTAACTCCTCCTCCTCACGGTATCGTGTTAAATCCCTGACATCAGCGATGATATCTGTGAGCTGCCCATTGTCATCTAATAAGGGAGCATAAGTGATACCAAGGCTGACCGCCTCGCGACCCTTAATGCAGTTCATCCGGTAACATTGTGCTTCTCCCTCAACATATAAGTGGGATGCTCCGGGAAGAGGCCAGCTATTGCTAATTGCATCATTGAGATCAGTACCTGTTTTCAATGATAGCCAGTTAATAACTTCGTCATGGGTCCTCCCAATTGCTCTTTCAGAAGGCCAACCGGTCATGGCGCTTAACGCTTCATTGAAAACGGTGATGCGCAAGGTCGGATCTAAGATCATGACCCCATCTGCGCTGTGCTCTAATATGGCATCTAATCTTTGTTTTTCTTTCTTTATTTGTTGGTAAAGGGAGGCATTTTTCACAGCGATTGCTGCCTGGTCAGCGAAACTGCTGAGTAAATTTGAGGCGTCTGGGACGAAATAATAATTGCCAGCCTGGAAAACAAATATGAGTCCAATAACTGTACGGCCGACGCGCATCGGCAACCGAATGACCTGTGTAAGCGCCAGGTCTGCTTCTTGGGCGACGAGCCGCAGCCGGCGCATCAGTTCCTCTCGCTGCCCTTCTTCGATATCTGGTAAATCATGTAGTAAAGGGGCAAAATGCTCGACCAGGTTTGTTGGAATGCCGTAAATAGCGGCAATGCGTAATTTATGGCTGTCGGAATCAACTAAGGCTACCATGCCTGCCTGCCCGGAAACCAGTTCTACCGCCGACTGCAAGATCAGGCGCAGGAGATCGTGCAGATGAAGCTCGGCCGTCATCGCCCGGCTTATCGCCAATAAGTATTCTCTTTGCAGGATGCGCACATCAACAAGTGCTCTTGCCATTTTTTTCCGGAACTAAGTAAATATTCGAAGGATTTGTCAATTTTTTCTGTGGGATTTCCAGAGGCACAAGAAAATGAAAATTGACAAATCTAATGCAAACCTACTTAAGTTTAAAAATTTGATTTAATGATTATCACAAGTTTCAGGTTACAGGTTAAATGGTTTAGCTTTAAATCACGTTAGATTATAGAAAAATCATGGGCTGCCTGGGGTTTCGCTTGATCTAGTGACAGTCACTTGGATCTTGCTGCTCTCTCTTAATCGAAACAAAAGTGACTGTCACACGAGTCGGGGAAGAAAATAAAAACGGCCGTTAGCGTGTAAACGGCCGTTCCCGCACACACAAAAATTTAGTTATTATAGTTTGACAGTTTTTGGATCAATTCCGGCTTCTTTCAGCGCCTTATTGAATGCAGATCGAGCCTTGGAATTTGAAATCCTTGCCTGCCGCTTTTCATCGGGTGATAAATCATCTGTCAACTCTATAAGTTCCGGTTTTTCAATGCCTAATGCGGCAAGATCCACCTCACCATCACTTTGCGCGGGAGCTGAAGGCTGTGGACTTTTTGGTGGTGCTTCGGCCGGAGCCACGGGTGTTGGTGAGTCTGCTTGCGGCATGACGACATTCCCGCTTTCATCGATCTCGACTGTCTTGGGATCGATGCCTGCTTCCTTTAATGATTTATTGAATGCCGAGCGAGCCTTGGAGTTAGAGATGCGTGCCTTGCGTATGTCGTCAGGCTCCATATCATCTGTGATCTTGGTGAGTTGAGGTGGCGTTATTCCCAAGGAGGCCAAATCGACAGGTCCCGATGCTTGTTGTGGGGCTGCCGCCGGGACAGGCGCAGGCTGAGCAGGGGCGGCAGGTGTGGTGGGCAACGAGGCCCCCTCCGGCATGACGATATTTCCTTTTTCATCAATTTCTACCGTCTTGGGATCGATGCCCGCCGCTTTTAATGATTTGTTGAAAGCGGACCTGGCTTTTGAGTTGGCGATGCGTGCTTTGCGGATTTCATCCGGCGGCATGTCATCTGTAATTTCTATTAACTTTGGTGGTTCGATACCAACTGCGACCGGGTCCGGCACGGCGGGTGCTTGCTGCTGGACTGCGGTGACAGGGGCAGCGGCTGCCGGTGCTGCTGCACCTGCTGCTTTGGCCTGTTTTACGGCCGCTGATTTGGCCCTGGCGTTGGCGATGCGTGCCTTTCGCACCTCTTCCGGGGGCATATCATCTGTGATTTCGATGACCGGATAATCTTTTCCGGGAACCAGTTCGATTTTTCCAGTGGGCGCGGCTGCGGCTGGGGCAGCAACTGCCCCGGCCTCAGGAATGCCACCGGCCGGCATACCCGTTTTTGCCCCATCCCATCCATAAAATTGGGCAATTTTGGCAGCAGTCCAGGGATCTTCCTCGACACCATCAATAGCTGATTTCAGCTTTAGGTCCTCTTCATTTTCTTTCCAGCCAATTCTCATGTTAGCCCCTCTGGGCATGGCAGCAGCTTTTTCGGCTGCAATCTGCCGGGCTTCCTTGACCTGCTCATAAGACTCGGCCTGGGAATTGATCCGGTATCCCAAAGTAAGTGCCGGATTGTAGGCTTTCTCTTTAATCTCAATTTCTTCTTTGGTGGTGATCACAGCATTATCGATCCCTTTAAATGCCCAGGCGAGTAATGCACCGGTGACAAAGGTCAATAAGACGATTATGGAAGCGATCAAAAAAGTCATAAACGCAAATCCTCAAGGCTTTATTTTGGCTATATTAACATCAACCATTATACAATTTGTGCCCTTATTCTCCAATAAAAACAGCTCCGAGGTTAACACGGAGCTGTGGAACTGTGGTGCCGAAGGTGGGATTCGAACCCACACGGGAGTAATTCCCACTACGCCCTGAACGTAGCGCGTCTGCCTGTTTCGCCACTTCGGCATAATTATGTGAGCGAGATTTTACCAATTCGGGCCTATAAGTCAAACCTTCATCCAGCGTCATCATTAGACATAATAATGGTTGTCAGGCCAAATCTCGCACATCTACAGCCAGCTTACCGGCGATTTGAAGGGGTTCTAACTCTTGCCCTTTGGCGTTAATCCAACGAACGGCATACCCTTCTTGTAGTTTATCTAAAGCCTGCCACAGGTCTGCATTCGCGATTGGCTTACCGTCTCTCTTGCTCCAATCTCGGCGGCGCCAACCATGAATCCATTTTGTAGCACCTTGAAAGACATAATCTGATGTCGTAAATATTTGGACGTCACTGCCGCGCGGTAGCATAAGTAATCCTTCGATGGCGGCACGCAGTTCCATACGATTATTGGTTGTGTTTGTTTCACTGCCGGAATTTTGTTCGCTTTCATCGCCGCTTTCCAAAACGACACCCCAGCCTCCGGGACCGGGATTTCCTTTGCAGGAGGAGCGTACATAAAGGCGGGGGATGTCTTCGGAAATTTTTTCGCTGGGCGTGATCTCTAAGCGAGCCTGGCGAGCCAAAGCATCGACCCGTTCATTCATGGGATTACCTGAATGTCCCTTGACCCAGTGCCATTCAATATCATGCTGCTTGACCAGGGACGATAGTCGCTGCCATAGGTCAACATTGGAAATAGGTTTCCCCCCTTTGGTTTTCCACCCCTTTTCTGCCCAGCCTTCGATCCATTCTGTTATTCCTTTCCGTAAATACTCTGAATCGGTATGGAAATTAATGGATGATGGTCTCTTTAAAGCCTCAAGGGCGGCGATCGCTGCCATCAATTCCATGCGATTGTTAGTGGCCGAGGGATCATTACCCGATAAGACCTTTTCGTGCGCCCCATATTGCAAGATGGCAGCCCAACCACCAATACCCGGATTAGGGTCGGAGCCTCCATCGCTGTAAATAATGACTTTTTCGGCCATACTGCCTTTTAGGGATATAGATATGAGATTGGACTATTTTCAAGAAATGGATAAATATGGTTTGAAAGCCTGGCCCCACTGTCCCTTGTCTTCGAGACCAGGCTTAAATAAATTAAGTGACCGGCTCGGCCGCCTGTTTACCTACGGCTTCCATCATTTCTTCAACACTTGTAAACTTTACCCGTGGCCTGCCAGATTCTTCACCTTTGGCCACTTCGATCTCATCCAATTTTTCCCAATCAGCGAAGGAAAAGAAATTGGGCTGGCGCTGGCGGATCATTTCTTCTGCCTCATCAGCCGAGGGATGTTTCGGATTGAGGAATTTGCCGGCGGCCAGATCTGCCACCATTTTCTCTACTGTTTCCAGAGCATCAGGCTTGTTCGTGCCAATCACGCCGCTGGGACCACGTTTGATCCAGCCGGCCGTGTATTCGCCTGTCACCGGTTTTCCACCATCCGGATCAATTACCCGGCCATCCTCATTAAGGATGACACCCCAGCTATCATTAAAGGGTACGCCGGGTAAAGGCACACCCCGATAACCAACCGAACGGAAGGCAATACCTGCTTCAATATCCTCAAATTTTTCAGTGGGTCGTGGGCGCAAGGTACCGGCTTCGGTCGCATACAATTCATTATGTACAAGGCGCATTCCGGTCAGGCGGCCGTTTTCATCCCCGACCATTTCAATAGGAGAAACCAATAACCGCAAATAGATTTCTTTGGACTTTCCACTAGGTTTGTTATCAATGTAACTCTGGATAATTTGAACTTTGCGGGCTGTACCGCGATCTGCTCCGGCAGATAGGTCTTCCTGGCTTAATGGATCAAGCTCACCTTCTTCCGGCAGGACAAAGATATCAGCATCTTCCATTTCCCCTAACTCTTTAATTTCAGGAGTTGTAAAGGCTGCTTGTGCAGGCCCTCGCCGTCCAAGGATGTAAATTTTCTTGATGCTGCTGTTGGCTAAGGCTTCCAGAGCATAATCCGCAATATCTGTTTTGGCCAATTCATCTTTGGAACGGGCCAGAATACGAGCAACATCCATAGCCACATTGCCGATGCCAATGACTACAGCCGTTTCCACAGATAGGTCAAATTCATAATCTCGATAATCAGGATGCCCATTATACCAGGCCACAAACTCTGTTGCCGGGTGATGTCCTTGCAAATCAGCTCCTGGGATGTTTAAGTAACGATCGGTTTGCGCACCGGTACAATAAATAATTTGATGGTAATGGTTTCTTAAATCTTCAAGGGTCACTTCTCGGCCAAAATCAATATTGCCGAAAAAACGAAAACCGGGTTTTTTCGCTGTTCGGGAAAAGACCTTGGTCACCGATTTTATTTTTTGGTGATCAGGAGCCACTCCCGCGCGGACAAGGCCAAATGGTGTTGGCAAACGGTCAAACATGTCGATTTCTACAGTCAATTCCTTTCGTTTGAAAAGATGCTCGGCCGCATAAAAACCGGTTGGGCCTGCACCAACAATCGCAACCCTGAGCGGGTTCTCCTCATTTCCTACTACAGACATTAATTAAGCTCCTTTAATTTATTTCCAGCTTTTGTGTTGCCTAAAATTTGACAACTTTTATTAATTGGTTTTCGCTCATATATCAAGTGAAAAGTTGTCAAATTTCAATGCAAATAATTTGTAACAGTGTACTTATTGGTTTGTTAAAGATTATTTCTCGCCCGCCATTACCTGTGTTTCCAAGGTATCAATTTCGCCACGATAACTGTCTCTTTGTGCTTTCATAACGTCGCCAATCGATATCATGCCAACAAGATCATAATTATCATCGACGATAGGAAAATGACGAACGCGCTCTTCGGTCATAGTGTGGGCCACTGACATAATGTCATCTTGAGGCAATCCCACAAGAACATCTTTGGTCATCACATCCCTGACCAGGTTTGATAGTACTCCTTCGTCCTTAGCTGCTCGCCAGACAATGTCCCGTTCCGAAAGAATACCGATGAGTCTTTTTTCTTCATTTACGACCAGTAAAGCGCCTATATTGTGCTCAACCAGCAAACGAATCGCCGTCCGGATTTCTTCCTTCGCGCCAATCGTAAAAATTTTGTGTGGCTTTGTGGCCAACAATCGACTTACTTTCATTTTCAATTCCTCCAATACTAACGACTTAGAGCATCACAAGCCGGGCAGCCTCCGCCTGGGCGGACCATGGCGTACCCTGCTTGCGGATCGCCATTTGGATCATAATACGTGAAATCCACATTGAAGATGATCACCAGACGTGCTTTTCCACTTGATTGGGCAAGGCGTATAGCATCCGCTAACCATTGGGCATGTTCGTCAACAGAGTTTTCGGCCGCCCAACCAAAATTTGGCGATAATCCGGAATATCCGTCAGATGAAAGATAGCCTAATTCTGTGAAGCAAACTTTGGTGGCCCCGCCAAAACTATTGTAATAAAGATCCATGGTTGGTTGGAAATACCAACTGTAATGACCTCCGCCCGGATGGCCGCTCGTCGCGCTGGGGTGTGTCGCACCAGCATTGTGATGAACGCCAATACAATCCATATACCGAGAGGCCCCGGCGGCAGCCATTCCAGCCAAATACCGATCATCGGCCCAGGCGTTTGTGCCATTGTCAAATCCCGTAGGGGCGAGGGCGCCGGCAATCACCATGACATTGGGGTTGGTTGACTTAATCGCATTGTAGGCAGGAGCCAGCATATTATTGACATAAGACTGTGGATCAATTTCTCCTGCAGGCCATTCAAAATCAATATTCATCTCGTTCCAGACTTCAATGGCATCCGGTCCAAGAGCAGCAACGCCGCCAAGGAAATCTACATAGGAACCGAAGTCAATTCCCCCCGGTCCTGGATAAGTATTCGCTCCAGGAATGGAGAGTAAAACTTTAAAGCCCTGGCTGTGGGCATCGGCGATCCTTCCGGCGACAGCGTCAGGAGAATCCCCTGGGGACCATTTGTGCTGGAATTTAACCCAATTCATGCCTACATCTTTCATTAATTGGGGGCTGGCGAAGCTGTGTGTCTGGCCGCCTATTTCAAAACTTCCACCATAAGAAGGCGCTACTGCGGGCGCTGGTGGAGGGGGTGGTGGGGGATCTGCCGATGGTACTGTTTCAGGAGAAGAGGCGGCCGTTTCCGGTTGGTCGGAATTATCAGGAGCCGGAGCCGCAGGGGCTGCCGGAGCACCCGGCACACTTAACACCTGTCCAACATTGACGATATAGGGATCTTGAAGACCGTTTATATCAGCCAACACCAGGTAGTTAGTTCCAAATTGAGCAGCGATTTTTGATAAGCTATCACCAACCTGTACGGTATATGTTCCCGGCGAGGACGGGGCGGGAGGTGGCGCTTCAGAAGGCGGGACTTCTGGGGCTGCGGCCGCGGGCGCAGCAGGTTCTGGTGATGATGGTGGCGGGTCATCTGTTTCGGCAGGTGGTGCCCCGTCCGTTGGAATTTGCAGGACTTGCCCAGGGTGAATGACATATGGTTCTTCAATACCATTGGCGGCTGCTAAGGTTAGATAATCAATGCCGAATTTTGTAGCAATTGAGATTAACCCCTCACCTGGCTGTACAGTATAAGTTGTATCAGCAGCTGCGGTTGATACCATTAAGGTTAACAACAAGATGACAAGGAAGGGAATAAGCCATTGGGGTCTTTTCATTATTGATACCTCTCTTATAGAATGGTATGTAAGTTGGAAGCTAATTAAGTCATCATGATTATAAACGACTGCTGTTTTCGTTCAAGCATATCGTAAAACTTCTGGTAATATCTGGTATATTTTCACATAACAACAGGTTGGTTATGAAGCATTATATTATGGAAGCAGGATAGGTAACGAATATGATAGATAAAGCGATGGAGGAGAATCTTTACTCACCAGCTATATACGCCAATATTGTGGAGACAATTGGTGAAACGCCATTGGTTCGTTTGAATACGGTGGTTGGTTCGCTGCCTTGTACCATTTTGGCCAAGGTTGAATTTTTTAATCCCGGAGGGTCTGTAAAAGACCGTATTGGATGGGCAATTGTTGAGGATGCTGAAAGGAAAGGACTCATTCAACCTGGCGGAACAATCGTTGAAGCAACCAGCGGCAATACGGGAGTAGGGTTGGCCATCGCTGCGGCAATAAAGGGCTATCGCTGTGTATTTGTGATGCCGGATAAAATGTCACAGGAGAAAATCCTGCTGCTAAGAGCCTTCGGTGCCCGGGTCGTGGTAACGCCAACGGCCGTTGAACCCGATGATCCCCGCAGCTATTATTCTGTCGCTGACCGGCTGGTTAATGAAACGCCTAACTCTTTTCTGGCCAACCAGTATCATAATCCTATTAACCCGCAGGCTCATTATGACACGACCGGTCCGGAAGTTTGGCGACAAACCGGGGGGCGTGTGACTCATTTTGTGGCTGGAATGGGAACGGGCGGCACACTCACCGGCTGCGCTCGTTTTCTAAAGGAACAAAATCCTGATATTCAGATTATTGGGGTTGATCCGATAGGTTCAATTCTTTATGATTTACACCGTAGTGGGGAGACTATTCAAGCCGAGAGTTATAAGGTTGAAGGTATTGGTGAAGATTTCTTACCAAGTACAACCGATTTGGACGTGGTCGACCAAATCGTCCAGGTATCGGATCGAGAAAGTTTCCTGATGGCCCGCCGGCTAGTCAGGGAAGAGGGCATTTTCGGTGGCGGCTCCTGTGGCTCGGCCGTCGCCGGGGCGATTAAATATGCGCAAGAAAATCAGTTGGGTCCTGATGATCTAATGGTTGTTATTTTACCTGATTCAGGCGCGCGCTATTTGAGCAAGGTCTTTGATGATGACTGGCTGAGGGAAAATGGTTTTCTGGAACAGTTGTGGGTCGATATCAGAGCGGTAGATATTCAGGCAGCAAAGCCTGCCGGCCAGATTCATACCGCTCGATCGACCGATGGTATCAATGATGTTATAGCTCGGTTAAAGGAATTCAATGTTTCTCAACTGCCGGTGGTTGACGATAATGGCCGTCTGCGTGGCATTGTGACCGAGGTAGATTTGCTCAATCATATGCTGCAAACTGCTCACAGCCGGCACGATCCGGATGAAACGATTGAGTCTATGATCGATCCCAATGTCCCGGTCGTCAGCCCAAACACCAATTTAGAGACTTTAATGGCTTTATTTAGCAACAACACGGCCGTGGTCATCGCCAGTGGCGATCAGATCCAGGGGATATTAACAAAAATAGATATACTTGATTTCTTGACAAATAAATCGCCGAATTAACGATCTGAAAAGATTCGCCCATTCAATTTCCCATAGGAAAATCGCACATGATTGCAGAAACAGCAGCACGATTACGCCAGAACATTCAAAAAGTGATTGTAGGTAAAGATGAAGTTATTGACCTGGCGCTTATCGCCATGTTATGTGAGGGTCATTTGTTATTGGAAGATGTTCCAGGAACAGGAAAAACAACCCTGGCGAAAACAATTGCCGCTTCATTGGGCTGTACATTCCGCCGGGTCCAATTCACCCCTGACTTGCTGCCATCTGACCTGACCGGAATTTATTATTACAATCAAAGAAGCCAAGAATTTGAATTTCGGCCCGGACCAATTATGTCACAAATATTGTTAGCCGATGAAATCAACCGTGCCACCCCGCGTACCCAGTCCGCATTACTGGAAGCGATGCAAGAGCAACAGGTTACCGTTGACATCAGCACCCACCAACTACCTCGCCCCTTTCTGGTCCTGGCTACCCAGAACCCAATTGAGTTAGAAGGGACCTTTCCTCTGCCTGAGGCTCAGCTCGATCGATTCTTGATGAAGGTTGCTATCGGCTATCCAAATGAAGAGGGTGAAAATGAGATCCTTCTTCGATTTGAGCGTGATGACCCTTTGGTTACATTGAGCCAGGTAGTTGATCCCGAAGAAATCGTGCGTATGCAATCAGAAGTCCGCCAAATCTCTGTAGAAGAAAGTGTGCGACATTATATTGTCAATGTTTGTCGAACAACCCGATCCCATGAAGATATTGCACTTGGGGCAAGCCCGCGGGCGACGATGGCGTTGTACCGAACCTGCCAGGCGAGAGCGGCCGTTCAAGACCGATCATTTGTAATCCCCGATGATGTCAAGGTTATGGCTCCATTCGTCCTGGTCCACCGGTTAAATGTCAACCCCCAAACCCGGCTGCGCGGACGAACGGCGAGAGATGTCATACGGGAGGTCGTGGATACGGTTCCAGTCCCAGTAGAAGCATTATGAGTCTGACCGAAGATATTTACCTGGCTGAACGGGGAGATCCGCGCCGGGAACGCAATGAAGCGCGAAAACGCGTGTTGAAAGCGGCGCTTCGCGGAGAGGAGTATGATATTGCGGATGTCGCACGGGCGCGCGGCCTGGTTTTACGTGAAAGAGAAAACAGCATATTCAGTGATTCCTGGATTCTCCTGGCGATTATTATTTTGGTGGCCGGCTATTTTGCTAATCGAAATCCCGCTTTGCTGGCTTTAGGAGCGGCCCTTTTTCTGATCGTTGGCGTCAGTGTCCTTTGGAAAAACTTATCGTTGGCTGGGGTCAAATACAAAAGAAGTTTTGATAGGAGCCATGTATTTCCAAATGAGCCAATAAAGATGACGGTGACTGTATCTAATAATAAATCGCTCCCTTTAACCTGGCTGCGCTTTAATGATACCTTACCTGTTTCACCGGAGGTTGATAATGTCATCTCCCTTGCCTCAACTGAAGCGAGCGGAAAATATTTTTGGAAGAACAGCTTTTCGATGAATGCCCAGGAACGCCTTACCCGCCACGTGACCCTAACATTTCCTATGAGGGGCTATTATGCCATCGGGCCGGTTACTTATATGTCAGGCGATATTTTTACTTTATTCACCATCGAGCGCACATATCAAGACTTAGATACGATAATTGTGTATCCTGAAATAAATACCCTGGACGAACTGGCTCTTCCGGCTAAAGAACCTTTTGGAGAATTAAAAATTCGTCGCAGTTTGTTTACGGATCCCATTAAAACGCGGGGTATTCGTGATTACCAACCCCGGGACCGCTTTCGGGATGTACATTGGAAGGCAACTGCCAGGAGAGGTGATTTACAAACCAAAATTTACGATCCATCCACCGGGATGACGTTAGCCGTTTTTTTGAATGTGGCCACTATGGAGCGTCATTGGATGGGGTTTTATCCGGAGGTGTTGGAAAAAGTGATCAGCGTCGCCGCATCAATAGCTAATTATGGCGTTGAACAAGGGTGGGGTGTGGGTGTGTATGCAAATGGAACTTTTCCAGGATCCGATCAACCGATTCGTGTGTCCCCCGGACGTTCACCCAAACAATTGACTCATATTCTGGAGGCGTTAGCGGCCGTCACTGAGTTTGCTACATCGTCCATTGACGTGATGATGCTGAGAGAAAGCCCCATGCTTCCCTGGGTTTCAACGATTGTCCTGGTCACGGCCGTGGTGAACGATGAGATCATTGCCTCCCTTGTTCGCTTACAAGAAGCGGGTCGTCGCGTTGTTTTACTTTCATTAACGGAAGATGACTTAGAACAAAGCCAGGTTCCCTTGTTAACCTACCATATTTCACCTGGTGATTCCGCCTTTGAAAATCCATCTCTTTATTCCGAATCGGAATCCATAACCAGGATTGGGAATGTTGCGGGAGCAGGGAATGCAGTTGTTTAAAGATGAGTGAGATAGCGTTACCATCAAAAGTTAGGCAATCAGACATGCCCCGCCATTGGGCTGTTTGGACGACCCTGAAACAAGAACTCCTGTACATTTCTTGGGCTGTCATGCAAGTAGCGCTTCTAGCTCCGGTCGCCTTATTCATCATGGAATGGGCCAGGTATTGGCCATCTTTTCAAATGACCCTCTGGTTGTTACTGCTCATGCTACTCCCTTTCAATTTGGGGCGATTATTGAGCGCCTTACAGATGTCAAAAAAGTGGCAACTGCGCATCGAATTTATAGCCCTGATTGCTACTTTTCTACTTACCTGGAAATTATTGTTGTTCCCATCTATATCAATATTTGATCTCGGATGGTTTGGGCAAATTGCTTCTAATTTTGCCGTATCCGGTAGCCAACTCTGGACAAAAATACTCATCCTATTTGTGATCCTCATTTTTACATGGTGGAGAGGTTTAAGTTTAATAAATTTCAAGGCCGATATACAACGTGTGGGATTATTGCTGCGGGTAGGCACATTGTTGTTTATTCCTTTTTCTTTATTGCCTTACCAAAGGCTTGATGTACTTGGTGTCATGCCATTTGTTCTTCTATTTTTACTTTCCGGATTAACAGCAATTTCATTGATTCGGGCTGAACAGGTAGAAAAGGATCGATCAGGATTTTCAGCCAGTCTTAGCCCGCGATGGGTGACTACTATCTTTTTGACCAGCTTTCTGATTGTTTTAGCCTCGGCTTTGCTGGCTCTCATTGTAAGTGGAGAATTCGTTGGTGTTATCAGTGAATGGTTTTCACCACTTAAAACAGCATTTTGGTTTGCCGTCGCTGTGGCATTAGGAACGGTATTTTATCTGTCAACCCCATTATTTTTACTGTTCGGCCAACTTCTGGTTCTACTAACCAGCCTGTTTTCAGCCATATTTACGAACATTAGCGAAAGGTTGGATTTTTCGCTGCCGTCAAATTTAGGGGGAATAAGTGAGCTTTTCCCCTCTTCTGAAGAAGCGATCGAGGTAACCAGTTTTTCTATTCCGGATGTGGTGCCCCGATTGTTCATTCTGATAATTATGCTGGCCATTGTCATTCTCGTTTCGACAGCTTTAACGCGCCGGTTTCGCAACGCTTTTTTTGCACCGCGCGAAGAAGGCTTATTAACCAATGGAGAAGTGGAACGGATTGATTCATCTTCATTAGGCCAGAGAGTCTTGCAGCGGTTGGGACTATTACGTCGCTGGCGCTCGGCCGCCTCCGTTCGCCATATATACCGGCAAATGTGCCAGGCTGCCGGGAGTGTAGGATTTCCGCGCGCTGAAACGGAAACGCCTTATGAATACTTGCAATCATTATCGGAAGTATGGCCAGATGGTCAAGATGAAAGTCGCTTAATAACAGAGGCATATGTTAGAATTCGTTATGGCGAAATTCCTGAAACGGATGAGGAATTGCAAACCATCTATCAGGCCTGGCAGAAATTAGAGCAGACAAAACCCATATCCTAAAGAGAATAATGCAATCTCCTAAAACTCCAATCTTCCGCGAAATTCAGTATATGCGCCATGTCTGGTGGGTTATGGTTCTTGTCCTCGGGATCGCTATTCTCATGTGGTGGGGCTTTTATCATCAAATTATTTTGGGCCAACCCTGGGGATCAAATCCAGGACCGGATTGGTCAATTTGGTTGTTCTGGTTTATTTTCGGCCTGATTTTTCCGGTAGGATTTTATTTTATGCGATTGGATGTGCAGGTATCTGATGACCATCTCTCTATTCGCTTCATCCCATTTTCAAATCGCCGAATCGCGATATCTGAGATTGGTTTGGTAGAGTCGGTTAAATATAATCCTATTCGTGAATACGGGGGCTGGGGAATTCGTGGAGGGTCCAGTCGCAAAGCATACACAATAAGTAGTAATCAAGGTGTGAAGCTGACATTGCTTGATGGTAGCACCGTACTAATCGGTTCTAAGAATCCGCATCCCTTAGCTTTAGCAATTCAATCGAGATTACCCTCAAGATAATCTCGATGATGAACCTGGGTATCATAGTTACATTGTAACTTTAAAAATCCGGTTTGACTTTCTGCTATTCCCTATGCTATGATTCGCCCATTCAGCCAAGCAAGAGGCAAAGATTATATGAGGCTTTTTTGCGAAATGGTCTTCCGCAGGCCATTTTGAATATGTAAATTCGTGGGGCATATCACTTCAAGTGATATGCCCCACTCTCTTTATGGGGTGTTAATTATGACCAAATTTATCTTTTTCACCGGTGGTGTTGTGAGTTCGGTTGGTAAGGGGGTAACGGCCGCGGCTTTGGGCAGACTGCTAAAAGCACGTGGGTTTAAGGTTATGGCTCAGAAACTTGATCCATATATCAATGTTGATCCGGGGACTATGTCTCCCTACCAGCATGGAGAGGTTTTCGTCACGGAGGATGGAGCCGAAACCGATCTCGATCTCGGTCATTACGAAAGATTTATAAACGTCAACCTCAACCAGGCCTCAAACGTTACCACTGGTGGCGTGTACGCAGAGGTCATCGCCCGTGAACGCCGTGGAGATTATTTGGGTGGAACCATCCAGGTTATTCCGCATATCACCAATGAGATCAAGCGTTGTATCCACCTGGTTGCCGACAAAAGTGGCGCCGATGTTGTCTTGGTGGAAGTTGGGGGAACCGTTGGTGATATTGAAAGCCTGCCTTTTATGGAAGCATTGCGTCAGATGCGCTCAGATGTAGGGCGGGAAAATACTGTCTACGTACATGTGACGTTTTTACCGCATATTGGTGCCAGTGATGAATTAAAAACAAAACCTACACAGCACAGCGTACGCGAGCTGCGCGGAATCGGCATTCAACCCGATTTCATCATTGCCAGGGCTGATCACCCGATTCCAGATGAACATATTCAGAAAATTTCATTGTTCTGTGATGTAAATAAAAAAGCCGTCATTCCCGCTAAGACCAGCGAAATTCTTTATAACATTCCGATACTGCTGGCTGAAACGGGCTTTGATGAGCTGATCGTTCAACGGCTGGGCCTGGAACCTACGAAAGAACCGGATTTAAGTCGTTGGCAAGCGATGATAGATAAGATCCGCGAACCAAAACCGGCCATCCGCATAGGTATCGTCGGAAAATACGTTGAGCTTCATGATGCTTATTTAAGTGTACGTGAGGCAATTTACCATGCGGGAATTGCCAACGGCCGAAATGCTGAGATCGCGTGGATTCATTCCGGCGATTTGGAAAAAGGACGAGGGTGGAAGCAATTTGAGGACCTGGACGGTGTCGTTGTTCCCGGTGGATTTGGTGAGCGGGGAGTTGAAGGAAAAATTATGGCCGCACGTTGGGCCAGGGAAAACAACGTTCCTTACCTCGGTTTGTGTTTGGGAATGCAGGTTATGTGCATTGAACTGGCACGACATGCTCTTGGCTCTGATGAACCAAACAGCACGGAATTCCATTCCCAGACCGGCCATCCCGTCATTAGCCTGATGCCCGACCAGCATGAATTGGCCGATATGGGTGGCACGATGCGTTTGGGATCGTATCCTTGTAATCTCATTGAAGGCACAAAAGCTGCACAAGCTTATGGGGTGAAGAGTGTCATGGAACGCCACCGCCACCGTTGGGAATTTAACAACAGCTACCGGGAGATGCTGGCTGAGGCGGGGTTGGTCTATAGCGGGTTATCGCCGAACGGCCGCCTGGTGGAGATCGCCGAACTGGCCGAGCACCCATTTATGCTGGGCAGCCAGTTTCACCCTGAATTCAAAAGCCGGCCCAACAAACCGCACCCGTTGTTTGATGCTTTTCTGGCAGCATCTGTAAAACACCAGAAAGATCGATCAGGGTTGGGCAAGAACCTTGCTGAACAGGTCAATCAGATGAGTTTATAGCCTGACAGATATAAGACACTTAATCGATAACCTGGCTACCCGACAATTTAGAAAAAGGACGCGGACAAGAGCGGATTTGCGCCGATTAAAATAAAAAATTCAGCGTGAATCAGCGTCCAATTAATCTTCTCTTTGCAAAAGTGTTGGGTTACTAACTCGACAACCAGTGTCAATCTTCCTGACATGCCCTTAAAGTATTCAGGACCAATTTTTCTGAAACGCGGCTGGTAATAAATACATCGCCAACATCGCGAATTAAAATAAAACGGAGCGCGCCTTTTGCCTTTTTCTTGTCTGTTGACATAGCTTGCAACAGATCATCTGGAGCTAAGTCGTCAGGGATTCTGGCTGGTAATCCGGACTTTATTAATACCGCTTCAATTCGTGTTTGTAACGCTTTAGAACAATAGCCCTCACTGGCAGAGAGATGCGCCGCAGCGACCAATCCCATAGCCACTGCTTCGCCATGCCGAACGTCATATCCGCTCACTTGCTCTATGGCATGAGCGAACGTGTGGCCCAGATTGAGCACAGCCCGGCGGCTTTTTTCAAACGGATCTTCTTGCACGATTTGCCTTTTGACATCAATCGCCCGGCTCAAAATTGATTGCATCTGTGCTTTGTTCCGGACTTGCAGCTTTTCTGAGTTTTCTAGGCTATTGAACAGTTTCGGATCAGCAATTAGCCCGGCCTTAATCACTTCAGACATTCCCGCTGAAAACTCAACATCGGGCAAAGTGCTGAGTGTTTCCAGGTCAATAATGACAGCCTGGGGTTGTTTAAACGCGCCGACCAGATTCTTGCCCTGGGGAAGATCGACCCCTGTTTTACCGCCAACGCTGGCGTCAACCATGGCTAATAAGCTGGTCGGGCATTGTACAAAATCGATCCCCCGCAGATAAGTAGCAGCGACAAATCCGGCGATGTCGCCAACGACGCCACCGCCCAGGGCGACGATTGTACCTTGCCGGTCAATGCCGGCGTCCAATAATTGGTCGTAGATTGAGGCGGCAGTCGAAAGATTTTTATATTCTTCTCCTGCTGGAATTGTGATTTCACATTCCACAGGCTTGCAGTGATGGGCATGTAGAGGTCCAACATGATTGTCTGTAATGATGGCCAACGGTCCCTCAATATGGGTGAGCTGGCGAATGAGGGGCAACATTCCGCTGCCGATCAACACGTTATATTGCCCATCAGGAGACGTAACCGGCAGAATCTTGTTTCCCAATAAGCGTTGGACCTCCAGGGCGATCTCTTTCGGGGAGCGATTGTTGGTATCAATTTGCGGAAAACGGCCGTAAGCTGTTGCTCGTTCCCTTAAAATCTCTCGAATTCTACGCTGTGGATTGGGATGGTCAATAAGCGGCCGTTTACCATCGTCATTTTGCAAACGTTCTAATAGCACATCGGGACTTGCGGTCAGGCAAAATACCTGGCCTGATTGCCCTAATGCTGCGGCATTGTCGTCATCTAACATCAAGCGGCCGCCAGTGGCAATAACCAGACCTCGCTGCCGGCCTAATTCTTGAGAAATTTCTGCCTCTAACCGGCGAAAAAACGGTTCTCCGTCCTCGCGGAAGATTATGGCGATGGAACGATTTTGCCTCTCTTCAATTAATTCATCGCTGTCTACAAAATCATAATTCAATCGATCAGCCAAAATTCGGCCGATGGTTGATTTTCCCGTGCCCATAAAGCCGGTGAGGATGATGTTGTTATCTTTCATTTACTCTTAGGCTGTTATTGCCAAATTGGCAACCAGTAAATCCAATGAAGTTACCATTTCGCCTTGTCCGGTTTTTACAGCTACATCAACATCTAAGAGATGATGGTATATTTGTTCTAATTCCTCCAAAGAAAAACCGCGTGACTGTTGGTGGAGTTTGCCAACGACATAGCTATGCAACTTAAGTTCCCTGGCGATTGCCGGTGGACGGTATCCGGCAACGGCTAATTCTTTGATTTGAATTAAGAGGCGGAATTGGCGAACGAACATGGAGAATAAATAGAATGGATCTTTTCCTTCGCTCAGCATTTGCTGAAGCAATGATGCGGCCGTCTTTCCATTGCGATTGCCTATTGCGTCCACCAGGTCAAAAATATTGGCCTCGGCGACATAAGGAGAAAGGGCCGCTACATCATCAGAATTTATAACCGCTTCTGCATCCCATCCTTTATAGGCCACAAGTTTTTCAATCTCATTATCCAATGTGTTGAGGTCATTCCCTACACCGGAGGCCAACAGGTGAGCCGCTTTGGGGGAAATCTGCCCATCTTTTTCGACTGCACGCTGCTGAATCCAACGGTCTAATTGGCTGCCTTGCGGTTTGGTATAGAGTCTGGCGAATCCATTTTCTTCCTGCTCAGCCAATTGAAGTAGCTTATTGTTTTCGCTCAGTTTTTTAGATTCCAAAAATATGAGTCGCGTGGAATCGGGCAAGTTTGGCAGATAAGCCAACAAATCCGACATAAAATCTTTTTCAGGCCTGGCTTGTAAAAGGTCGGTGACGATCACAATTCTAGCTGGTGCTAAGAAGGGAATTGAATCACAAGTTTGCCGCAGTTCGACAAAAGGCATGATGCCATTAAAACGGGACGTATTTAAATCAAGCATCGCCGGATCGCCCAACTTGCTAACCAGGCGGGCGACCGTCTCTTTTTGTTTGTGGACATCGTCCCCATGAAAAACGTAGAACATGGCTAAAAAAGATCAGTCCCTGGTTTTTATGCGGTACGAGCGAGGTTGGAAACTGTCTCTACCTCCGGCCAGCAGGAAATGGAAAAATCGGGTGACCAATGACGGAGCAACCGGACGGACCTCCACGATCTCCATATCGCCTAAATCACCTTCTGTCGTATACCTGGCCTGAAGCTGCAAGCCCAATGGCCGGGAAACGATGATGGCCAGAACGACCATGAGAATTGCTGATGGCAAAGCATTAAAGATAACGCTTCCCATGTTTCCGTCTTTTCCCTGTCGCTTGGATTCCAGGCCAAACATAGCTTGAGCGGCGAGTGTGGCCATTGTAGCGGTTGTGAGCAAAGCTGTACCGCAGTTGGGATGTACGGCCAATTCGTGCTCACCACCTTTCATTCTTTGATAAGCTTCATAGACCGCCGCGCGCACCTGGTCCTCACTGACCTTGCCATAAACATTTAAAGAAAATCCGCGATGATCGGAATTTCCTTGGGCGCTGAACCCCTTATATTTGCTTGATAAGATGTGGATGGTAGCATGTTCTAAGCCATGGTTGCGGCGGACGCGGCTGATTGTTTGTTCAAGCATGATGTTATCTCCATAATAGTAACTGCTTCGTTTATAACATGGTTGGTCAAAGGCGTCGAACGTGTGAATGGTTTGGAAAGGGTTTATAATACACCACCATGAATAACTCAGTTAGAGGACCCAAATCCCTCGTTTCCATCATCATTCCTCATCTCAATGGCAAACATCACCTTGATGATTGTTTGGGGTCGCTGCGCAGACAAACCTTTAAGAATTTTGAGGTATTGTTGGTTGATAATGGCTCCACCGATGGATCACAAGATTATGTGCGTAGGAATTTTCCTGAGGTGTGCTTGTTAGAGTTGGGATCCAATCATGGATTCACGGGGGCTTGTAATGTCGGGTATGAGCAATCTAGCGGAGAATTCATTATTTTATTGAATAATGATACGGAGGTGGAGCCGGATTGGTTAGAAGTCATTGTTGATGCTTTCAATGCAAAACCCAATACGGGCAGCGTCGCCAGTAAAATGCTACTTTTTGACCGCAGGGATTTTTTACATACGGCAGGTGACTATTATCGCATAGATGGTATCCCTGGGAACCGGGGGGTGTGGAAGCGGGATAATGGCCAATACGATGTTGAAGAAATTGTGTTTAGCGCCTGTGGGGGTGCGGCCGCTTATCGCCGATCAATGCTGAAGGAAATTGGCTTCTTGGATGATGATTTTTTCTTCTCCTGTGAAGATATCGATCTCGCCTGGCGGGCGAATCTGGCCGGCTGGGATGTTGTTTATCTGCCAACGGCCGTCGTGTATCACAAATTAAAGGCTTCTGGAGGAACCGGGGAAAGAAGCAGTTTTTATGACGGCCGTAATTTCCTTTACATCATTTGGAAAAACTACCCTTCCGTACTGTTTTTGCGCCATTGGCGGGCTATTATGAGCGCGCAGCTAGGCATTAGTATCAAAGCATTACGTTCCTGGCGAGGGTCATCCGCCAGGGCCAGATTACGAGGACAACTCGCCGGCCTGGTTGGAATTTTTAAAATGTGGCCAAAGCGAAGAGAGATCCAGGCCAATCGTGTCGTTGATGATGATACAATAAAAGCCCGCCTCACTCCTGTTGACGAGACCCCCTAGCAAAGGTAAGATTCCCTTTCTGTGGATACTAATATTACATCGCCCTACCTGAGTGTCATCATTCCTGCCTACAATGAAGAAAGGCGAATTACGAGTACATTATTATCGATTCACGAATATTTATCCCGCCAATCATTTTCCTGGGAATTGCTTATTGTCTTAGACGGGGGGGAAGATGAGACCTTAAGCAAGGTCCAAGAATTTGCACAGGGCAAGGAAAATGTCCGCTGGCTCAATCGCCAGGAGAACCGGGGTAAGGGCTATACCGTGAAAGAGGGCATGTTGGCTGCTGAAGGGCAAATCCGGCTCTTCACCGACGCTGATAATTCAACAGACATTAATCATTTTGATCAAATGAGGCCTTTTTTTGATAAAGGGTATGAAGTCGTTATTTGCTCACGGGATGGGAAAGATGTTGATGGTGCTCGCCAGTCCGTGCCCCAGCCCTTCTTAAAAAGATTGCTTGGCAATGCGGGCAATCTTTTCATTCAAATTGTGGCTGTTCCTGGAATATGGGATACGCAGTGTGGCTTCAAGGCTTTTTCAGCTGAAGCGGCTCAAAAGGTATTCTCAAAAGCTCGTATTGATGGCTGGGGATTTGACAGCGAGGCCCTGGCCCTTGCCCGACACTGTGGTTATGACATAAAAATTATTCCCGCTCGTTGGATTGACCATGCTGAAAGTCATGTTCGCCTTATGAACTATTTTGATGTTCTGTTTGAAACGATAAAAGTCCGTTGGTATCTGCTCACGGGTGTTTATGAATTTAGTGAGCAGGTTGTTTCAAGCTAGTATGATTTGTGCCCCATCTCAATTTTGAAAGAACGATCCTGGATGAAACGGGTTTTCAGCACATTGCCGGATTAGATGAAGCGGGGCGTGGTGCTTTAGCCGGACCGGTAGTAGCCGGCGCCGTCATATTACCATTAGATAAACCCCAATATTTACATCGTTTGCAGGATGTAGACGATTCCAAAAAACTCAATCCTAATCTTCGGGAGAAATTATTTACAATCATTACATCAAATGTACTGTGTTATGGCCTTGGTATCGTTGACGCCGCTGAAATTGACTCGATGGGTATTATGGCAGCGACGAAACTGGCCATGCAAAAAGCCTTGACAGGAATGAATCTTCACGCTCAATATCTCTTGATTGACGGCCGAATTGCGCTGAAAACAACCCCAATCCCACAACAATCATTGATTCGAGGCGATAGTAAAAGTTTGTCCATTGCCTCAGCATCAATTTTAGCAAAGGTAACACGTGATAAAATCATGGTATCCTTGGATGCAAGGTACCCGCAGTATGGTTTTTCCAGTAACAAGGGATATGGTACGCTGTTTCATCGCCAGGCGATTGAAAAATTTGGCCCGATTCGAGAACATCGTTTTACTTTTAACCCTATTCGTTCAAAACTTATTTGAATTTGGAGAGAGTGAAGTTTTAAACTTCACGATTTTTTATGGTAATGCATGAAAAACAAATCGGTTCTTCATTAAGGATAAACCCTTCACAAGTCGAAACAGTGATCGGCCTTTTGGATAGTGGCAATACAGTACCCTTCATCGCCCGCTATCGAAAAGAAATGACCGGTAGCCTTGATGAGGAGCAAATCCGAGAGATCAAAGATCGAATAAAGCGCTTCCGAGCGTTAGACGAGCGACGTGATGCGATCATCAACAGCATTAATGAACAGGGTAAGTTAACAGATGATCTCCACCATCAACTGCGCAATGTGCATACACTTACTGCCCTGGAAGATCTTTATGTACCCTATAAACCAAAACGAAAAACAAAAGCGTATACGGCAATTGAACAGGGTCTTCAGCCATTAGCAGACCTGGTATTAGAGCAGCGTCTCGAACCTGGTTCCCTTTCTGAAGCTGCTCGCCCTTTTCTCAATGACGCCGTACCTTCAATTGACCAGGCATTTGAAGGGGCAAGATATATTGTTGCGGAAACGATCAGTAATCATGCTGAAATCCGGCGTGTGATTCGCAAAAAAGCCCTCAAACATGGCATGGTTTCTTGTAAAAAGATAAAAAAAGCGGCCGACAATAAGCAAGTCTACAAGCTGTATTATGATTATGAATGCCCGGTTAATCGTTTGCGGCCGCACCAGGTTCTGGCGATTAACAGGGGTGAGGCAGAAAAAATTTTGCGCGTCAAGGTTGAAATCAACCAACCGGATTGGCTGCTGCCCATTCGATCACACTATCGTCCAGATCGCCGCTCACCTTTTAACCAACAGTTGCAGCAAGCTATTGAGGATGCAGCGCAAAGATTGCTTCTGCCGGCCATTAGCCGGGATGTTCGCCGAACAGTAACCGAGCGCGCGGAACGCCATGCGATTAAAGTTTTTGCCAAAAACATGCGTGGATTGTTAAACCAACCCCCGCTGAAGGGGATGACTGTGTTGGCTATTGATCCTGCTTATCTAACAGGCTGTAAAGTTGCGGTTATTGATGCAACTGGGAAATTAATGGAGACGACCACCATTTACCCTCACCAACCAAAGAAGCAGTGGAATGAGGCGCTTAAGACATTATCCTTACTTGTTCGCCGGCACGGGGTCAATTTGATCGCTATCGGCAATGGCACGGCTTCGCGTGAAACAGAAAAATTGGCGGCCGAGCTGACCAGAAAGTTAGATTCTGTGCGTTATTTGATCGTTAATGAAGCCGGAGCCAGCGTTTACAGCGCCAGTCCATTAGCCCGAAAAGAACTGCCCGATCTGGATGTTAGTTTGCGTGGCGCGGTGTCTATCGGCCGTCGCGTCCTCGACCCCCTGGCAGAATTAGTGAAAATCGATCCTAAATCCATTGGTGTTGGGTTATACCAGCATGATGTCGATCAGAAACAGCTATCGGAAGCATTGGAAGGTGTCGTTGAGAGTGTGGTCAACCAGGTAGGTGTTGATGTCAACACGGCATCACCGGCTTTGCTGACTTATGTTTCGGGGATCGGGCCTAAACTCGCTGAGCGGATGGTGGCCTATAGGGATAAAAACGGCCGTTTTCAAACCCGGACTGAATTTATGAACGTCAATGGCCTGGGAACCAAAGCTTTTCAACAATCGGCCGGATTTCTACGCATCGCGGATGGAGATAACCCGTTGGACGCCAGTGCTATCCACCCGGAGAGTTATGATATTGCCGAATCAGTCTTACAGCGTGCCGGCATAAGCTTGGACGACTTACTCTCTGCCCGCGAGTCGGCGTTATCAAAAATGACGCCTTCCGAGCAGTTAGCCAGGGAATTGGGGACGGGTTTGCCAACATTGGATGATATATTTGAACAACTTGTCCGCCCTGGGCGAGACCCTCGATCCGATTTGCGGCCGCCTATGCTACGCAGTGACGTCTTGACCATGGATGATTTAAAGCCGGATATGGTGCTTACTGGGACAGTGCGTAATGTCGTCGACTTTGGCGCTTTCATTGACATTGGGGTAAAACAAGATGGTCTGCTGCATCGGAGCCAAATTCCTCGCGGCAATATCTTAAATGTAGGAGATATTCTCAAAGTGCAGCTTTTGAAAGTGGATCAATCACGCGGCCGGATAAGTTTGGGTTGGTTCTCTGTAGAAGAAGCCTAGAGGTTGGGCTTATGCGCCTATTTATGCGAATCATCGCGGCAGCTATCACCTTGATTGTGGTGATTTTCCTACCCTTATCATTATTCGCTTACCAGGTGGGAAATATTTTATTTTCTCCCCAGTCCATGTTGAACCTGGTTGCTGAGCATGTTATCGGACCGTCACAATCAAATTTGTTGACAGAAACATTTTTGCGGAGCTTGCCCGCGGAAATCGGTGTTGCGGAGGACTCAATTGTTGGCTTGGCATTTAACCAGGCGGCCGAAAGGACGGATATCCATGGCTCGCTTTTTCCTGCAGAATTGCAGTTAACTTATGCTGCGCAAGCTATCAATTCATTTTATGAATGGCTAGAGAGACCGGATCCTTCACCTCACTTGCGCTTCGACATGAGTCCCTTGAAAGATCATTTGCAGAATAATACAGTGGGAATTGTACAGGTAGTTTTGCAGGAGGTTCCGGTTTGTACAACTACAGAGAGCCTCTCATTGGCCAGCGAGCTATTAGGCGCGATCTTGGAAGGAGAAGTGATTTTTGAAGAATTACCAACCTGTTTGCCGGAAATCTTGCCAATGGAAACGGTCATCCCGGCAATAAGTGGTTTACTGCAACAACAAGTTAATCTCATTCCTCAATCAATCACCTTCGACAGCTTGATTACCGCATCACCGCAGTCGTTGGCTGAATTAAAAGGACGTCTGCAACTGGCAGGGGGTTTTTTGCAATGGAGCTGGCTGCCGTTTGCCTTTTTCCTATTAATTGCCTCATTTGTGGGCGGCCAGACCAGGGATGGCGTTCCTCGTTGGTTAGGATGGTCTTTATTGTTGTTGGGAGCCACGACTTTTATCATTGGAGTAATTCCGGTAAATTTTTGGTTGGCCATCACGATGCCACAACTGGCAGATTGGTCACCACTTTTTCGTCTGCCAGCCATTTTTATATTGGGAGCTGTTTATGATGATGCCCGGCAAGGCCTTTTCTGGTTTTCCCTGGCGATGATCATTGTTGGGGCTGGGATGCTGGTGCTGGCTATGATCCTGAAACGGAGTCCAGCAAAAATCGTTTAACCGTCTACTATTCAAATTTTAACTTGACATATTCATAGTAATGCGGCCATAATATGGGCACTTGTGGGACTGCGGTACTATCCTGGTCATATTTAAGAGTCCAGGTATTGCAGATCCGTGGATAGTCTGTCCAGTCTCATGTATTGATCTGATGGAGTACCTCATATGAATAAAGGTCGAGTTTCAATTGCGCTGGTGGCTGCCTGTTTGATATTGCTGATCGTGGGTGGGGTGATCCAGGCCCAGGAAGACTCAGGGCAATTTGATCTGGCAATCACCCAAGTAGAAACATCCCCCGCTTCGGCCGGAGTGGGAGATGAGGTATCTGTTTTCGTCACCTACGAAAATCTACTTTCTAATGACATACCGTCTGAGTTACAGTTGGATCTTGTGGTGACCATGACCGCTGGAGAAAGCCGTGAACTGCTTGAACAATGCCGGATGCCGCTTGACCTGGACTCTCTGCTATTGGCCAATGATGTTCAACGAATAACATTGCCCGATTGTGGGATCATAATTAACGATCCCAATACGTATCTTCTCAGAGCTGAAATTGTTGAATCAGGTGAAGAGGTCTCTGAGGGGTCTTTCTCATTACTTCCAGGCGACATTGATGTTTTCAATAATGGCATGTTGAGCACCCTGGTTCCCGCGACGGCCACTCAAGATGGAGATTTGCCGGCCGATATCGCTCGAATTTTTGCTGGGTTGGCCATTTTCTTTGCCGTTATGGCTCTTGTTGCCGTAGGAACAGAAGTGGCTATCGACAGCCTGAAAGTGGGGGTGGGATTAAAACGAAAAGTGACTTCCATGGAAGCGTTGGAGCGCATGGAGAAATATTTACCGGGGGAATTGGCTGCTCTTAGCGTCAGCGCCGCTTCTCGCGAACAATACAGGCGCATGATGCAGGAGATGCGTAAGACGCTCAATTTCACCCTCAAGCCGGCGGCCGATTTAGAAACGATGAGAGGACAAATCATTCAGAGCGAATTTGGCCCGGCCTATCGCGAGGCAGAAGATCTGCTGCTGGGAAGCGCCCCGCTGACAGGGCAACATTTATATCAAGTGAAGAAGCGGTTGTACAGCTTTACCAATCAAATGAGCAGTATTCTTGAAAATCAGTTACGTGCCACACCTGATGTTGTCCAATCGTTAAGAGATCAATTGGCTCAAGAGATCAGTTTATTTGATGGGGATAATCCACTCGATTTATTGAGTAACTTGTTTGAAACATTGCAAGATATTCATTTTTGGTCGGTTCAGCTAGCCGACGGGTGGCTGCAAGATCAGCAAGAAGAACTTTTTGACCGCAGCAGTAAAACAGTTATTGACCATTTTGACTCTGATGTGCGGCCGCTCCTGGTCGGAGTAGGCTTTACGTCTGAATCGGTGGATCAGATCGAAACTGAATTGGCATCCAGGCTGAGAATTGTGGAAACCGGGGTCTCTCAAACGACCGACACGTTTGTTTCCAGTATTAAAAATGTACTTGATGCTGTCGAATTGCGCCGATTCGAGACGCAAAGCCCGGCTCGCAAACTGTGGCGAATTTTACGAAGTTGGCAGGGGGGGCTTTTTCCACCACAAAATTTCCGTGGCCTTTTCTTACCTTCTTTAGTTTTGGCATTTTTAGGGCTTTATGGGTTGTGGTTAGCCGGTTTGGATAGCCGTTCAAACGCATTGGTCTCCACGATCAGCGCCCAGATTCCAGGCGTTGAATCTTTTTCCTGGCTGCCCTGGTTGATTCTCCTGTTTGCGGCCGCTTTTGTAATGGTCCTTATTTTTAGCTTAATAGCCAAGTCTGGAGGTGATGCAAAACCGTGGTTTGTCGGCCTCTATGGCGCCATTGCGTTTTCTCTTTTCGGATCATTATTTTTGGTTGCTCTTATGTGGTTGCTGCAAGCAGAGAGCGTCAGCCGAGTAACGGGCCAATTGGATTTATTATCCTGGTCCCAACCCTGGTGGTCATGGCTGATTATTTTTACAGTCATTATTTTGCTGATTCTCTTAATTGTAAGTCAAATCGGCAAGGTAGTGTATGAGAGGTTGGTACGTTTGGCCGTGAAGGATGGCCGTATGGCGCAAGATAGTCATAAGCTCAGTGGAGCGACCATCTTGCATCGTGTGGAAACGCTCTGGAATTTAATTCGCCACGGTTTTGATGTCAGCGAGGTGGACCCGGACAGCTTCAGCCAGGCTGAAAGTGTGGATTCATTTGAACGATTGACAAAACTTTCCATCCAGCCCGATTTTCAATTTTCGGCCGAAACCACTGCTCAATTCATCATGCAGCGCACAGACCAACAGCGGGATGAAGAAACCTCCCGCCTGCGTGTCCTGAGGGTGATTTCCATTATCGTTGGTTTTACCCTGGCTTATCTATTGCAAATTGATGTCCTGAGCATATTATCTGAGGCTTTTCCCGGCGTATTGGGAAGCATCAACCTCACCATTGTTTCCGGGGAGACCTTACATAGCTGGCGTTCCTGGCTGCCTGTCGACAAGGCGATAACGGTGGGTATTGTCCTGACCGGCTTCGCTGCCAGCGCCGGCTCCGCATTCTGGCATGATCGTCTCGATCAACTTCAAGCCTCTAAGAAAGGCGCCCAGGCAGCAGCTACATTATTGAGCCAGGCTTCACAGGTGGCCCAAACAGTTGATCACTCCAAGGGCAAATAATCTGAGTATTGTGTTACCTAAAATTTGACAACTTTTATTAGATTGTTTCGCCCATAAAACAAGGGAAAAGTTGTCAAATTTCCATGCGCATTTTTTTGTAACAGTGCTGAGCCTGATATTCAAAAATTTGGTTAATCAATTCTGAGCGTTGGAGTCAAGTTCCTTGCTTCCTTGGTGGTCTGAGTTCAATCCATTAAAATGGGCACAAGGAAAAAGGAGTATGAAACATCTAACCTCTCATCTTCGATCCCATTTGCGACATTCCTTGCCGGTTATGATGCTTTTCAGCATCATCCTCCTTGGCCACAGCCTGGTAAAAGCGGATTTGCCCTCAGTTCAAGCTTATTACGTGCGTTATGAAGAAGGGCGAAAAATTGAGTCGATCAATCAGATCGGGGAAATTGGCGGTGTTGTCAATCATGACCTGTCTCGTTGGAATTTATTGGCTGTATCAATTCCTTCTCCAAATCTTCAAAGATTAAACTCCTTGTCATCCGTAAAATCATTCGAGCCCGTTCCAGCATATGAATTGGCCGGGGAAGAGTATACATTTGGGCTGGACATGGTTCAGGCGCTCGATGTTTGGGATTTCGACCGTGATGGTCTTGTCGACGCCGGCGCGCCAACCGGAAATGGAATAAAAGTGTGCATCATTGATACGGGTGTTTTCGATTCTCATAAAGATTTTGCTGCGACAACGATTGATGGCTTTTCGCAGATAGATGGCGAAGAGTGGAATGAAACGGTTACCGGCCATGGCTCACATGTTGCCGGTACTTTGGCAGCCAACATGCAGGGCAGCGGTCTGGCCGGTGTAGCCCCTGGTGTGGAGTTGTTTATTGTTAAAGTTTATGATAATCGTGGGGGTTGGATTTTGGGGCAATCAAATGTTGGTGCCGCGGCCGCAACTTGTGCGGATAATGGAGCCGATATTATAAATTTGAGCCTCAAGGGTGACAAAAGCGTTGAAGAGGAGGAGATCTTCCAATCTTTGTATAAAGATGAGGGAATTTTGGTCGTTGCTGCTGCTGCCAACGACGGTGGTTCTAGTGGCACAGAAGATGATCTGGCTTACCCTGCTTCATATGATAGCGTCATATCGGTAGCTTCCATTACTTCCTCGTACACACATGCCAGTTATTCCAACGAAAATGACAAGGTTGAATTGACCGCGCCGGGTTCGGCCGTCATAAGCACCTGGCCGACTCCCGAAAATGGATCGATTCCCAGTGGGAAAGTAGTCGATAATGAGATGACCCATGTGGGCATGTATATCGAAAATTCCACCCCAGGAACCCAAAGCAGTACCCTCATTGATGGTGGATTGTGCCGTGAAGAAGATAAGACTGGCGATTGGTCCGGCCAAATCGTCCTTTGTCAAAGGCAGGATCTGTCATTTAGCGCGATGGTTAATAATGCTGAGGATGAAGAGGCTGTGGCTACCATTATTATCTGGAAGGAAGAGGGCTTGATGGTCGGTTCACTAGGTTCCGGTACAAGTTCCGGGCCGGTTGTCATGGTCGGAAAGGATGCGGGAGATTTTCTTAAGGATAATAAATTAGGCTCGGCCGTCACGGTGGAAACACACGATGGCTCGGATTACCTGGAAGGCCCCGGGGGGTATCGTGGGTTGCGGGGGACATCAATGGCATCACCCCATGTGGCCGGTGCAGCAGCACTGGTTTGGAGCGCCTGTCCGGATTTGAGCAATCAAGAGCTGCGCCAACTGTTAACCAAAACAGCCCTCGATCTTGGCCCCGCAGATTGGGATTTTTCTTTCGGGCATGGATTGGTCCAGGCATTTGATGCCTGGCATCATTGTCAGCCCGCAGATTTAGGTGATTTGCCGCGGGATTATGGCCAGGTTCGCCATACCGGTGATGGTGCGTTGAAATTAGGTATTTTATGGGAATCAAATAGTTGGCAGGGGGAGTATCCCGGCGTTGGACATGACGATCAAAATGATGATGGAATCTCGATTTCACCGTTAATACCAGGTGAGGAGGCGATGGTATATGTACGCGCCAATGGCCAGGCTCAAACGCCCTGGATCTCTGGCTGGCTAGACTACAATAGGGATGGAAAGTTCAGCAGCGTCGAAGAGATTGTAAATGATGCACCTGATTTGAACACGGTGACTGAATTCACTTTCACTGTGCCCATCACTTTAAACATGGATATGCCTATTCATTACAGGTTTAGATTGTATGATAAGGGAATCAACAACCTGAATATGCGGCAAGGCGTGACAAATTTACCCGCCACGATTGCCGGAGGTGAGGCAGAAGATGGGGTTGCATCTAACATCCCCACGGCCGTTTCTTTGAGCACCATTGCCGCCTCAACGCCAAATGAAGACCTATCCCTGTTCCACTTTTTCGTTTTATTCCTGGCAATAATAACCATAGTATCAATAGCTCTTCAGAGAAACACCACATTGCAGACATAATTCCATTAGTGAATGACATCTCATAAATCAGGCGCAAGCTGGAAAGCTCGCGCCATACTGTAGAACAACCTTTCCAGGTTGTTTTAGCCGCAAGCCGGCAAGCTCGCGCTACGATGTCATTGGCAGAGGCAAAAAAAGGTCAAGGATAAATTTAATTAGTAGCGAAGCAAGTTGAGACCTCACCACAACCGGATGCCCCAGGATCGCAATTATGATTAACATTCATGCCCAGATAGGGTGATGGATCGACTGTATTGGTGAATTCCAATTCGTTAAGATATTGATTGCTCCCATTATCCATCACGATTGAAAAATGAAGATGGACCCAGATGGATCGCAGTGACTGCCCGTTATAATCACCCGTATAGCCCAGCAGCGTTCCTTGCTCCACGAATTTCTCCCTAGTCCCCGGTGGAAAAGCATCAAGAATGAAATCATTTCCCTCTCTGTCAGCCATATGGGTGTAATATAGCCAGATCTGCCTTTCAGGTTGCAGTGGATCTTGGGGAACACGTATGATTAAGGTGCTGGCCCAATCGGGTTCCCGGTATACGTAGCCATCATATGCGGCATAAACCGGCGTTTGACCGGGGTCGCTGTTGCTAAATATATCAATTCCCTGATGGGGCTGTGCCTGGGAATATGGGCCGCGAGGATCGCCATAAAGCAGGCCGATAAAACCATCAGAAGGTAGAATAAATGGCGCACCTGGGCAAGCCTCCCGCTGGACTGTAACCAGGTCATCCCGACCACCCTGGCTCCACTCGAGAAAATTTTGAGTGCGTGGATCGCTAAAATCGTTGATCAAATCTATAAATTGGTTGAATAACAGGATCACGATAACTAACAAGAGAAAAGCAATGAGAAGTTTGACAAAGCGATAACGCGGGGCGAATAACCAACGGATAAATTTGAGCATCGCCCGGTAGTATAATTCCCTCTAATGTGGGTGCAAGCCACCCCCTGCTTCTTTTATTCTTTATTCAAAATGACCTATAATTTGCCATCTTGTGTTAAGCACAGGATGTGATTTTGGAGGTATTAGTGACTATTGAAATTGAAAAAGTGCACATTGGCCATGCCACCGATGAGGAACATCATACCGGCTGCTCAGTTATTTTGTGCCCTGAGGGGGCAATTGGAAGCGTAGAAGTTCGCGGGCCGGGACCGGGAACGCGCGAGATTGCTTTGCTTTCTCCGGATCGGCCGCTGCACAAAGTAAATGGCATCGTTTTGACGGGCGGCAGCGCGTTTGGCCTGGCCTCAGCCGATGGTGTTGTGAAGTACCTGGCGGAACGAGGACATGGGTATGTGACTCCCATTCGCCCTGTGCCAATCGTTTCTGCGGCCGTCGTATATGACCTGTTCCTTAATGAAGGAAAAAAGACACCCGGTTGGGAAATGGGTTATGCCGCTTGCGAAGACGCTTCTCCCGGAAACAACGCTCAAGGCAATGTGGGGGTTGGAGCCGGCGTAACCATCGGTAAATGGTCGGGTCCTGAAAATATGATGAAAGGGGGATTTGGCCTGGCCGGTGTTCAGATAGATGATCTCCTTGTTAAGGCGGCCGTGGTGGTTAATGCGATTGGTGACGTCGTCAATGTTGATGGATCGGTGCTTGCCGGAGCACGCAATCAAGATGGGGGTTGGCAAGTTGAAAATCATCCCTATCGTTTTGTTCCATTTGCACCGCCACCACAAATGGGAACTAATACGACACTGGCAGTTGTGATGACCAATGCCAGATTAAACAAGGTTGAAGTATTCCGGTTAGCTCAAAGAGCACATGATGGATTTGCAATGGCCATTCGGCCGACACACATGACCCATGAAGGAGACACTGCTTTTGCCCTGGCAACAGAGCAAGTGGAGGCTCCTTTTGAAAAAGTAGCGACAGCGGCGGTAGAGATTGTCGCTGAAGCCATACGTAATGCCGCACGCCATGCCCATTCATTGGAGTTTATCCCCGGACTGGCCGGCTCTCGTTAACTATTGGAGGATTTCTTTTGGTCTATAACAATTCTGAATACCCACACCAGCTCATTGACGCCCTGGGAATCAGGACGGCTTATGTTTCCACCGGAAAGCCGGATGGGAATCCTATACTGCTTCTTCATGGTATGACAAGTTCAAGCGATATATACCGCGAATTTATGCACGCTATGGAAGATCAACATTGGTTGATCGCCCCGGATATTCCTGGTTTTGGTTTTAGCGATAGTTGCACCCGATTTACATTTCCTCATCTTGTCGAATGGCTGGCAGCATTTTGTGATGCCCTGGGTTTGCCGGCAATGACCGTGATTGGCCATTCGTTTGGTGGGGCGTTAGCAGCCAGTTTTGCCCTATCCTATCCGGAAGATGTCAAACGGCTTTTGCTGATCGCCCCGGCATTATTGGCCGGTGACATGTTTCCAACCTATTTAAAACGGGCTGGCATTTCTTTGGGAATCGTCGATTTGGGCACAGCCGTCTCCCAATCAGGCGCAATCGTTCAACAACAGGTTCGCTCTTCCTTCTATTACCCCGAACTACAAGATGATGCCGTTTGGGAGCGACGTTTACGTGATTATGAGCTGGCCCGGGCCTCGGCCGATGTTTTAAAGGCCATTGCGTTTCAAGATTATCGCGAAGACTTGCCCAGAATCCACCAGCCGGTTTGCCTTCTCTGGGGAAAAGGTGATCCGGTATTGCCCGTCGAACATGGACATGAATTGGCAGAATTGATACCTAATGGGCAAATGGTTGAATTTGAAGAGTGTGGTCACATCCTCATGCTTGAAAAACAAACATGGTTTCAAGTGGCAGCCAGGGCATTTTTGGCGGGTCGTGATGTCAATCAGGCAGTTAACCGCCAAAAAACGAAAGATGCTTCCAAATTTAACGGTCCGGTGATTTCTGTTTTTGGAAGTTCTGCACCTGAGCCTGGAAGCCAGGCATATGAACAAGCCAGACAGATTGGGATGCTGCTGGCTCAGAAAGGCTTTGGCGTGGCTACCGGGGGGTATGGCGGGACAATGTCTGCGGTTTCCCAGGGCGCGGCCGAAAATGGGGGACATGTCATCGGTGTCACCTGCGACCAGATCGAGCAATTTAGACCATTGGGACCTAATGCGTGGATTGGTGAAGAACGGCGTTTCTCTATCTTGCAGGAACGCCTGATCCATTTAGTTCGTCACAACAATGGCATGATAGTGTTGCCGGGGGGCATTGGCACATTGTCGGAGATGGCGCTGGCCTGGAGCTTATTGCAAGTGGGAGACATTGAACCCAGACCCTTGGTATTGGTGGGTGAGAGTTGGCGCGAGACGGTTAGCGCATTTATGGATGATGCCTATATTCGACCTGATCATCTGGAATTGTTAACATTTGCCGATTCGCCACAATCGGCCGTAGAGGCTTTGCTAAAGGCGCGCGAATAGCTGTCCATGAAAAACGTGATTTTTCTAAAACTTGGCGGCTCGCTGATCACGGATAAGACCGGAGTGGAGGCCGTCAGGCTGGATGAACTGAACCGATTGGCCAGAGAGATTAAACAGGCACGAGACAATCAACCGCAGATCAAATTGGTGATTGGTCATGGCAGTGGTTCGTTTGGCCATGTCGCCGGGGCTAAATATGGGACACGGCGGGGAGTGCGGACGGCCGAACAATGGGTTGGATTTTGCGAAGTGAGTTCTGCGGCTTCCCGGTTAAATGAATTCGTGATGGGGGCATTGTTAGAAGCCGGCATCCCCGCACTTAGCTTACAGCCATCCGCTTCGGCCGTGTGCAAAGACGGTCGTATTCAAACGCTTGCCTCCCAGCCAGTAGATAGGGCGTTGCGAGCGGGCCTCGTACCCGTTATATTTGGTGATGTCGCCTTTGATGTTGGTCGTGGCGGAACCATCATTTCCACAGAAGAAGTGATGACATATCTTGCCGATCAGTTAAATCCTGTCTGGCTGCTGTTGGCGGGTGAGACGCAGGGTGTAATGGATGCGAGGGGCCGAGTTATCCCTCTCATAACGAAAGAAAACCTGGGTGAGATCGCTGAGGCATTAGGCGGTTCACGCGGCACGGATGTCACTGGTGGTATGGTAAGTAAGGTTGAAGCGATGCTTGACCTGGTTACCATTCAACCACATCTAAAAGTGCGGATCTTCTCAGGGTTAGAGGAGGGAAATGTGCTGCGGGCAATTATCGAACCCGGTTTACCATTGGGAACCCTGATCCACTCAACCTGAAACCAGGAATTTCAGCCTGGATCCAGTTTTTGGAGCAAAACCAAATTTTTATTCACAATCTTTAAATTCCCTTGAAAAAGTAATGTAATTTCATATGAGTAATACAATTTGAGTTTTTTGGGATTTGCCAGCTATAAAATATGATTTTACGTAGAAATGGATGATTTTTTGCTGATTCGTTTTTTTCAAATAATGCTACATTGTTACTTTTGGCAAGTTGTCTATTTCCTTAGTAAACTTGACCCGCAATATAGGGTCCAATTAGAGAAAGAATGAAGTACAAATGTGGAAAAGGGGAGCACCGTGACCGAGCTAATTTCTGTGCCCGGAACAGAAACAGGCGAGATTAAAAAACCGCCATTCAAATTTGTCTGGTTGTTCTATTTGATACTTAGTTTATTTCTCATAGCGGTCATTGCATTTGCCACATTTCGGCCGATCCTGGTCCTGCCCCGAATTACTTTGGCTCCCGGATATTCCTTCGTTGATCAAAACGGCGACCGCTTTACCAATGAAGATTTACGGGGGAAAATTGCTCTGTACAACATCACCCATTCAAATTGTTCTGATCCTTGTCCCGAAACAGGATTGATCATGAAAGAGGTTCAGGACAGATTACCTGAGGTTGGGACAGGTGATTTTCCGGTCGAACTAGTCACGATTTCAGTCGACCCTGAGCATGATACCCCTGATGTGCTTGAAGCATATTCCCAATCACTTAATGCCGACCAAACAAACTGGCATTTTATCACCGGTCCTATTGATCGCTTGAAGCTGGTAGTAGGCGGTGGATTCGGTTTGTATTTCAATAAGCAAGATGATGGAAATATGGTCTTTGATACCGGGTTCATGTTGGTTGATGGCCAGGGAATTTTACGAGCTGAGTACCGAACGGGAGCACCAAACCCTGAACGAATTTTGAGCGATATGGAATTAATCATTGAAGAAATTCAACAAAGCAAGGGAGCAAAAAAAGCGGCTTATGAGGCTGCTCATTTGTTCATGTGTTATCCAAAGTAACAAACCATGGTAGGGAAATTGAAACAAGGAAGAAATCTATCTTGACTTCGCAAGTTGATCATACTGTTTCGGCCGAAGATGAGCCAAACAACCCGAACTTAAAATGGATATTTTTAGGGGTAACAGCCCTGGTCTTTGGCGTTTTGGCTGGTTGGCTGCTGATTAATTATCTTCAGGAACCTTATGTATATCATGGAACCGTTATCCAATCTCCGAACCGTGCGAATAATTTTACATTAACCGGACAAGACGGGAATCCGGTGAGTTTAAATGATTTTCGTGGGCAGGCGGTCATGATTTACTTTGGTTATACATTCTGCCCAGATGTTTGCCCAGCAACCATGGTTGAATTAGCCAAGGCCAATGACGCGTTGGGAGACGAGTCTGATATAGTACAAGTAATCATGGTTACCATTGATCCGGAGCGTGATTCACCCCAATTAGTTCAGGAATATGTAAACCATTTTGATCCGTCCTTTATTGGCCTATCGGGAAGTGCAGAAGAAATTGCAGCCGCAGCTACACCGTTTGGAATTTACTACGAGAAACATGAGGGTTCAGAGGCCACAGGATATCTCATGAGCCATACCTCTAGTGTTGTGGTCGTTGATCCGGAGGGATATATTCGTTTACTTTATCCGTTCAATATGCCCGGAGAAAATATGGCCGAGGATATTTTGCATATGGTCAATTGAAAAAAGTGACAGTCACTTAAATGTAATATGTTAGAGATAGTAAATAAATCTAAGTGACTGTCACTTCTAACGGAATTTCTAATACAAAGCAGTAAAGGAGGCAATTTCAGCACAAAATTTCACTTAAAAATGAGGTAAGAGAAAGGAAAGTATTAAGAAGAAATAGGAGGAAATAAATGAAAAAAAAGGATAGCAATAAAACACCGCAAGGTACGATTGCCTTAATGATTATTTTCATTTTATTAATCATTGCTTTGTGGGGCAGTACATATCTAACACTCTTATCGAGAGGGGCAACGTAAGATGCATATTGATCGCACAGAAAAAATATTTATAATCGCCTCAATCATTCTGGTTGTGGTATTTGCCCTGGCGATTTCTGTTAGTAGCATTGCTTTTGGAATTCAGGTCCCTTCTCCGTATGAGCTTGTTGATCCCAATACAGTTGCTACACCTGGTGCTTCTCCTTGGGGTGATCCTATTGAAGAACGGGTTCGCGAACTGGCTCCAGGCAAATATGAAGCTTATGTTCTTAGCCAAATTTGGACTTTTCAACCGAACGAGATCAGGATTCCTGCTGGTTCAGAAATTACTTTTTATTTAACCAGTAAGGATGTACAACATGGGTTCAAATTGTCCGACACCAATATCAACATGATGGTGTTACCAGGCCAGGTATCGACTCTAACTGCATCTTTTGAAGAACCTGGAACATATTATTTCATCTGTCATGAGTATTGTGGTGCGGGACATCACACCATGTATGGCAGTTTGATTGTTGAGTAGGTCCAGGAGGAACTTGAATGTACGCACGTGAAAACAAACTGACTTCATGGAATTTAATCGTGGCTATGCTTGCCCTTTTCATTGGGGGACTATTTGGCCCACTGCAAAAATTACAATCGGTTGGGATCAACTTATACCCAACCTTGAGTGATCTGGGAATAAGGAGCTATTATCAGGGATTAACCTTACATGGCGTTCTCAATGCTCTGGTATGGACAACTTTTTTCATTGTTGGATTTTTTACTTTTGCCATTCCACGCAGCTTAAATAAAGAGCTAACCCTCCCACGCCTTCACTGGCTCGGTTTCATCCTAATGGTCATTGGCTTAGTGAGCGCCGCTATCCCTATTTTAGGAAATCTGGCAACAGTCCTTTACACGTTTTATCCGCCAATGGAAGCGAATATTTTCTTTTACATCGGATTGACCCTTGTAGTCGTGGGTTCCTGGGTATCCGGATGGGGCTTTTTCCACACATTGATCACCTGGCGCCGGGAACATTCGGGGGAAAGGACGCCATTCATTGCCTTAGCTGCGAATATCACCATGTTAATGTGGCAGATTGCGACGCTTGGTGTGGCAGCGGAGATTTTATTTCAAATTATTCCCTGGTCTTTGGGATTAGTAGAAGGAATCGATTCGACATTAGCCAGAACATTTTTCTGGTTCTTTGGTCATCCACTTGTTTATTTCTGGCTGCTGCCCGCCTATATTTCCTGGTATGCCATGCTTCCAAAACAAGCCGGTGGTAAGATGTTCAGTGAATCACTAGCGCGACTGGTCTTCTGGTTGTTTTTGGCTTTGTCCATACCGGTAGGGCTTCATCACCAATACCTCGACCCGGGTGTACCATCAGGTTATAAGACGATTCATGCAATTTTGACCTGGTCTTTGTTCTTACCTAGCATGTTCACCGCATTTACTGTGGTCGCATCTCTAGAAATTGGAGGGCGAGCCAATGGCGGAACAGGATTGCTGGGATGGATTCGTAAATTGCCTTGGGGTGATCCGTCTTACACGGCCCAAAACCTGGCAATGATCCTCTTTGTGTTTGGAGGAATTGGTGGTTTGGTTAATGCCTCCTATGATCTTAATTTAGCGGTTCACAATACAAGTTGGGTGTCGGGTCACTTTCATTTGACCATTGGCTCGGCCGTCACCCTCTCCTTTTTTGGCATCGCCTATTGGTTAGTACCAAAACTCACCGGCAAGCCATTATGGAGCCCTAAGTTAGCCTTGTGGCAGGCCTGGACCTGGTTTATCGGCATGTTGTTAATGAGTAACGGTCTACACATTCTAGGTTTAAATTTTGGCATGCCACGCAGAACGTTGATAAGTTCGGCAGCCTACATTGGAGCGGATTGGCAACCCTTGCTCATTGAAGCCGCTATTGGCGGAGCAATTTTAGGAATCAGTGGATTGCTTTTCTACGCCGTCATGCTTGGTACAGTTTTTTCACGTAAGAAATTGAGCGAGCCTATAGAAATGCCGGTTGCGGAAGCAATGGATCCGGGACCAGTTCCTGTATGGTTGGATAATTGGAAGCCCTGGATCGCTATTTCTATCGTTTTAATTATCATTGCTTACGGTCCGGTGTTATACTATCTGCTTACAAATCTTAATGCGACATCGCCGGGCTTCAGAGTCTGGTAAGTCAATTTTTAAATTAGGGGAGCCAAATTGTCTCATTCTCAAGGGTTTCCCTGTTTAAATATTTTATTCGGAGGTTCAATCTATGAACAAAAGAATGTTTTTTACAGTTTTTACTTTGGTATTGGTGTTATTGCTGGCTGCTTGTGGCGGCGGTGGGGAAGAAGCCCCAGAAGGTGGTGACTCCGGTGCTATAGGTGACGCAGCAAATGGTGAAGAATTGTATAATCAAACCGTCATCGGTTCGGCAAGTGCCCCAGGATGTATTACTTGCCATTCTTTGGAGCCTGATGTTGTATTGGTTGGCCCTTCCCACGCCGGCTTAGCCAATCGCGCCGGCAGTTATCAAGAAGGCGTTTCAGCCGAAGATTATCTGCGAGAATCAATCGTCGATCCTGATGCCCATATCGTTGAAGGTTACACGCCCGGCGTTATGTACCTAAACTTTGGTGAGGAACTGCAAGCTCGTGAGATTAACGATCTGATTGCTTATATGTTGACTCTTAACTAGATCTGTTTGTAAATTAAATAAAAACGTGGAACGAGGATAAAAAGCGAGAGCTTTTTTTGCTGTTTCACGTTTTTTTGTTTTGAGTGTCCACATGGACGAATACGACTCAAATTCCAAATCCGGAAAAAATCTTCAGAACCAAAACCCATCACAGCCGAGAGATAAATCTAGAAGCGCGCAGTCGAAGGCCAGGAAAGGTAGCGACCACGATTTACATTTACGCTGGGATCAGTTGGAAGGCGGGGTTGAACAATTCCCGGCGACTCTTCAGCACTGGGTTCCAAAAAGAGGCCGATGGTTACAATATTTGGAAAGAATCGCCCTCTGGATTGAACGACCGGCTAATAGACTGATTGGTTCCGATCAATTAAATCCTTTTTACCATACAGGAACGATCGCTACCCTTTTATTGATTATCATTGGATTGACAGGGTTCTATCTTTACTTATTTTACAAATACGGATTTGATGCTTCTTACAATGATGTTCTGGCCCGAATTGAGGGTCCATTTATTGCCAGAACGATTCGCGCTATCCATCGTTATGCATCAGGTGCCTTGATCATCACAACCTTACTTCATGCCTACCGGATCTTATTTATGGAACGTTTCCGGGGTTCTCGATGGTTGGCCTGGGTGACGGGAATTGTGATGACGATCGTGCTCTGGTTCGCCGGCGTCACAGGTTATTGGTTGATTTGGGACCAACGCGCACAACTAATCAACGATAGTTTCGTCAATTTTTTACAAACCCTCACCCCCTTTGCCGCTTCCTATATGGCCTTGATTACCAAAGCTGACATATCGGGCATTAGCTGGCCCTTATTTTTATCTGTTTTTGGCATTCACCTCTTGATGTTTTTCATTGCGGCGGTATTCTTCTGGCTGCATATCAAACGCCTCAACCGGCCGAAATGGTTACCTCCTGCATATTGGACGGTGGGTGTAGCCATCGTTGTTCTTCTTGTGGGATTATTATTTCCGGTTGGGATGCTGCCCCAAGGTAACCTGGAACAATTACCCGGTCCGGTAACGATTGATCCCTTATTTCTGTTTTATCTTCCGGCCAGCGGCAATCCGGTCTTTAGTAGGATGCTTTGGGGAAGCCTGGTTGTTATCATTCTTATTTCTACCGTATTACCATGGTTGAAGTTTAACCGTCGAGCAAAGCCGGACGCTTCCGTTACCAATAATGAACAGCCAAAGGTAAGAATCATTCAAGAACGTTGTACCGGTTGCACACTTTGTGCTGTCGATTGCCCTTATATAGCAATTGAGATGGTGGAGCGTACAGATGGCAAAAGGCACAAATTTGTCGCTGTGGCAAATCCTGATTTATGCGTTTCCTGTGGTATTTGTGTTGGGTCTTGCGATGTGGTTGCGGTCACATTGGGAGAAGTGCCCCCCGAACATTTGTGGCGAGAGGTTTCCTATAAGGTTGAACAGGCTAAAGCACGGTCGATCAATGAACAGTTTAGCATTGTCTTTACTTGTGAGAGACACGCTGCTCATGGAGCGGCACCTTATTTGGATCATTCGATTGACAGCGTTGGGGGAACGGCCGTCGAAGTGATCACTTTGCCCTGTGTAGGCACTTTACCACCTGATTTGTTAGGAAATACCTTAAAAGCCGGTGCGAATGATGTTCAGGTAGTTGGCTGTCCGGCAGATGATTGTAATAACAGGGAAGGTAACTTATGGACAGAACAGCGCCTGGTTCGGGAAAGAGTTCCTCGTTTGCGAAGGCCATATGCCAATGAGCCAATTCTTGCTCATTGGGTTCCGCCTGATGATTTTTCCAACGTTTTCAGTTTATCCTCTAAAACATCAAAATCGCTCGATGTTGAAGAGGCTAATTTAGAACAAAGGCGAATATTAAAGGACATTAACTGGCGAAATTATTTAATGGCTTTTGCCCTTCTAGCCTTAATCATGGTTCTGCAGGTTTTACTCACCGCTCTACCATTTACAAGATATCCCGATCCTCCGGCAATGACCCAGGCCATTGTCGCCGATCTAGGTGAAGCACCCGGCCGATCAAATTACTTGAGTTCGATCTTGGGTCCCCAGTTAGAATTAACGCTGGCCATAGACGATAAGTTGATTCACCAGGAGGTTTTTGAAACTTCGGATCTCTTATCCACAGGTTCAACCCCATTTTATTTTGAGCATGAACTGGCTCCTGGTGAGCATTATATCCAACTGACGCTCCTGGATGAGTTCAATGATATCACGTTCATCCTTGTTGATGAGCCAGTTTCGTTGGAGGCTGGACAAATATTTCGTTATGGCCATGAGTAAGTCATAGCGAACATGATCAAAGTCACGATTGATTGTGACAAATGTCACTTGTTGTTTACCCTTTGAAATTGGTAACATAAAGTAGCTATATCTGCGTCTGTTTGTAGTTTTTACTGCAAATTTGGTTTCTATAGATCGGTGGCCGCAAGGTAAGGCTAATCATGAAAAGCCATGGTTCGAATCTCGGACTGATAATTGGTTCGGAATGGACAATTCTTGTTACCTTGCCGTTAAACAATAAGATAATCAAATATATCGAAACGCCCCATCCAATTTAGGTTGGGGCATTTGTTTTCCTGCTGTGATGATATGGCTTTAGCCCTTTTGGTTAAGTCATAAAGGGAGGTGAGTTTTGTCCTCAGGAACTCAGCAATACTCTATTAGGGAGCCAGCCAACTTTTTTGAAGAGGTCGTTTTGGCAACGCCGGGTGATTCCCGGTTACAAATGTGTATTCAATGTGGAACATGTGCCGGGTCCTGCCCATCCGGAGAGGACATGCAGCATAGTCCGAGGCAGCTCTTCGCCATGATCCGAGCCAATATGAAAGAAGAGGTGCTCAGCAGTACCACACCATGGTATTGTGTCTCCTGTTATTTTTGCGCCGTGCGCTGTCCTCAAGAGGTGGCGATTCCTGGGATCATGTATACGTTAAAGAGTATGGCTATCAAGGCTGGAAAATTCAAGGAGCGAGAAGGGGCTGAGCTTTCACAAAGTTTTGTTCACAATGTAGAGAATTACGGCCGCAGCTTTGAATTCGGTTTAGCCACACGGAATTTCTTGCAACATAGTCCAGCCGAGCTGTTTCGCATGGCGACCTTAGGATTGGGTATGTGGTCCCGTGAAAGGCTCGATCTAACGCCGCAGCGTATTGATAATATTGATCAGCTCCAGGCCATCTTGAACAAAGCGAAAGAAATCGAACAAGCTTCAGACGGGGTCCACAAGGAGGCAACTGCATGAATAAATATCTTTTTTATCCAGGCTGTTCCTTGCAAAAAAATGCGCGAGCCTATCTTGACTCAACCATGGTAATCCGTGAAGATATCAACCTGGTATTGGAAGAAATAGAAGACTGGAATTGCTGTGGGGCAACAGAATATAAGTCGGTTTACCGGGTTCCGTCTCACGCTTTAGTTGGCAGGAACCTGGCCTTAGCCGAACAACAGATTGATGGATCATATACCTTAGTTGCCGGCTGTAGTGCCTGTTATTTAAACCTGGTAAAGACTGAATCCCACATGCGACACAGTCAAAAACTGGAGTCTCAAGTTAATGAGGCACTGGGTGCGGGAGGACTGCACTATACTCCTGGCTCTCTGGAAATCAGGCACCTTCTTGACATCATTTTTAATGATGTGGGATTAGAAACCATTCGCGAAAAGGTCGTTCGGCCGCTGACTGGATTGCGAATCGCTCCTTATTACGGATGTATGATCGTTAGACCGGACCCGGACAATCGCTATGGGCACTCCGAATATCCAACCGCATTAGATGATTTGCTTAAGGCGTTAGGGGCAGAAGTCATCTATTTTCCGCAAAAAACACACTGCTGTAGCGGCCATATGACCCAAATTAGTCCAGAAGTCGCGTATGAGTTAATTCGCCGGTTAATCAGTGCTGCCGATCAATTTGAAGCCGATTTAATGGTCACCCTTTGTCCAATGTGCCAGCTCAATTTAGACGCTTATCAAACGGATACCAACCGGTATTTTAAGACAAATTACCATATGCCGGTGCTATATTTCACACAACTAATGGGGCTTGCTTTTGGTCATGAAGCAGAGGAGTTGGGAATCGGAAAAGAATTTGTTGATGCCCGGGTGGCCTTAACCAAGATTGGTGTTGAAGTACCGGTCGAAGATGCGCAGCCCAAAAAACGATCGCGCAGGCGTAAAAAGCAGGAGGGTCTACCTATGCCGCGCATGCCGGAGGAGGATGGTAAATGAGCGCTGAAAACAAACCTCCACATGTGGAAAAAGAAAGAGTTGGTGTTTATGTATGTCACTGCGGGACGAATATTTCCTCTGTTGTCGATGTCAAGGATGTGGCAGAATGGGCAGGAGAGAAACTTTCTGATGAGGGGGTTGTAGTCGCCCGTGATTATAAATTCATGTGTTCAAGTCTGGGCCAGGAACTGATCGAGAATGACATAAAAGAAAAGGGTCTTACCCGGATTGTTATCGCCGCCTGTTCCCCTCACCTGCACGAACAAACTTTTCGCAACGCCTGTGGGCGAGCCGGTTTAAATCCTTATTTATCTGAATTGGTCTCGGTTAGGGAGCAAGTTTCCTGGGTACATACGGATAAAAAAATGGCCACAGAAAAAGCGAAGGCACTGCTGGCCGGTGGCGTTGAACGGGTGATCGAGAATGAACCGCTTGAACCACTACATGTCCCAATCCATCCCGCTACTTTGGTGGTGGGTGGGGGCATCGCCGGAATCCAGGCCGCTTTGGAGATTGCCAATGCCGGAAGCCAAGTTTACCTGGTAGAGCGTGAACCATCTATTGGCGGCCATATGGCCCAATTTGACAAAACATTTCCGACATTAGATTGTGCTGCCTGTATTCTGACACCACGAATGGTAGAAGCAGGGGAACATCCTAATATTGAACTATTAACCTGGTCTGAAGTAGAGAGAGTTGATGGTTATGTGGGAAATTTTACTGTTTCGATTCGCAAAAAGCCGCGCTATGTTGATACGGAACTCTGTACGGGCTGTGGTATCTGTTGGGAGAAGTGTCCTAAGAAGGTCATTGACGAAGTATTCGAGGCAGGTCTTGGCTATCGAAAGGCGGTTTATACGCCGTTTCCACAGGCGGTGCCTAAGTATCCGGTGATAGATACACAATCATGCATCTATTTTCACAACGGCAAGTGCCGGGCCTGTGAAAAATTGTGTCCGACTGACGCGATTAAGTTTGACCAGGAGGAAGAATTTCTCATCATTAATGTTGGAAATATTATTCTCGCAACAGGGTTTGATCTGTTTGACGCCAGAAGGATCGCTCAATATGGATATGGCCGCCTGGCTAATGTGTTTACGAGTATTGAGTTTGAAAGGCTCTCTAACGCTTCAGGGCCTACAGATGGCGAAATCGTTCTTCGTGATGGCGTTACAACGCCAGAATCCGTGGCAATCATACACTGTGTAGGCAGCAGGGACCGCAATTACAATAATTATTGTTCTGTCATCTGCTGTATGTCCAGCCTGAAGTTCGCTCATTTGGTCAAAGAACGCACAGGAGCAGAGGTTTATAACTACTACATTGATATGCGTACGGCCTTCAAGGATTATGACGAATTTTATCAGCGCGTGCTTGATGAAGGGGTGCTTTTTGTTCGCGGCCGTGTCGCTGAAGTCACAGATGCCGCTCGAAAACCTGGGGAAGAAGGCAAACTAATCATTCAGATTGAAGATACTTTAGCTAGCAAGCAGCGGCGCATCCCCGTTGATATGGTGATCTTAGCTTCCGGGTTGCAGCCGCGAGCAGACGCCAGGGAAGTGGCCCATAAATTCGGAATTGCATGCAGCGCTGCCGGTTGGGTCACGGAAAGACATCCCAAGTTAGATCCTGTGGCCACGATGACCGAAGGAATTTTTATCGCCGGGGCTGTCCAAGGGCCAAAGGATATTCCAGCAAGCGTTGCTCAAGGCGCAGCAGCCGCAGCGAGGGTGCTCGGCCGGATCAATAAGGGAGAAATTGAGTTGGAGCCGATCCGGGCAACTGTTGATGCCGAACATTGTTCCGGATGCCGGATTTGTAACGATCTTTGCCCCTTTAATGCCATACTTTTCCACGAAGACACAATGGTATCGGAAATCAACCACGCGCTGTGCCAGGGCTGTGGCACGTGTGTGGCTGCTTGTCCCGCGGGCGCAATCAGCGGAACCGGTTTTAGTAATGAACAAGTTCTCTCCCAGATTGAGGGACTGTTAATGCATCGTTTCTCAAACAAGGAGAGTTTGCTTGATATGGTTCCGGTCTAATTCAGATTGAGTTAAGGAGACTTTGCTATGGCCGATCAATTTGAACCAGTTATCATCGGTTTCACCTGTAATTGGTGCAGCTACCGGGCTGCGGATATGGCCGGGACAGCACGCATCAAGTATCCTCCAAATGTGCGCTTGATCCGCTTGATGTGTTCCGGGCGGCTGGATACCACATTTATACTTAAGGCGCTTTCCGGAGGGGCAGACGGTGTGCTAATTACCGGCTGCCATCCCGGAGAATGTCATTATCTTGAACAAAATTATAAAGCATTGCGTAGGTATCATTTGCTTCGCTACACGATCCCCCAATTAGGTATTGATCCAGGAAGGATCAAATTGGTTTGGGCCAGCGCTGCGGAAGGCGTGCGGTTGGCACATGAGATAACCGAGTTTGTTGAAGAAATTCGGTCTTTGGGTCCGCTCAATTGGCCTGCTCACTTAGAGGAGGTGACCCAAAATATTGGACAAAATAGCCCAGTTGAGGAGGTAATGGCATGAATGCAAATGGAAAACCAAAATTTGCCATGTATTGGGCCGCTGCCTGTGGCGGTTGTGAAATTGCCGTACTCAATATCAATGAAAAGATTCTTGATGTCGACGCTAATTTTGAAGTTGTTTTTTGGCCTGTGGCCATGGATGCAAAGTATAAAGATGTCGAAGTCATGCCCGATAAATCCATAACATTGACATTGTTCAATGGCGGCATTCGCAATGAAGAAAATGAGCATTTGGCCAGACTATTGAGGAGGAAATCAGAAATTCTGATCGCCTTTGGTTCCTGTGCTACGGAGGGGTGTATTCCCGGTTTGGCCAATTTTTCAACTAAGGATCAAATATATGATGCGGTTTATCAAAGTGTATCGACGGATAACCCGCAAAATATTCGGCCGCAATATAAGTTTGGCGTGCCCGAAGGTATTATTCGGATTCCGGAATTTTATCCTGCTTTAAAGACTTTGGAGCAGGTCGTGGATGTTGATTATTATATGCCGGGCTGCCCGCCGGAATCACACCAAATCGCTGCGGTCGTCGATTTGGTGATCAAAGCTCTCAATGGCGATGCGGAACTACCCCCCAAAGGTTCTACCATTGGTGCAGGAATCTCAACAGTATGTGAGGAATGTTCGCGAGAGCGTCATGTGAAAAAGGTTCACAAGTTTGTGCGTATTCATGAGGTTGAAGCGATTGATCCCCACTTGTGCCTGCTTGAACAAGGGATATTGTGCAATGGTCCGGCGACGCGAAATGGTTGTGGCGCACTTTGCCCAGCGGTTGGTGCTGCGTGCATTGGCTGTTATGGCCCGGCGGATGGTGTCATTGATTATGGAGCGCGATTGATGTCAGCCGTGGCATCGGTCATTGACAGTGAAGACCCGGATGAAATTGATGCTATTTTAGACGGTATCGTCGATCCGGCCGGTTCATTTTACAGGTTTAGTTTGGCTCATTCCCTATTGCAAGCGGCCAAACCAGAAATGAACGGCGCTTAACGAGGAGTAATGGACATGGCAAGAATTACGATTGATCCCATCACCCGATTAGAGGGACATGGCAAAATCGACATTTTCCTCGATCAAGAGGGAAATGTAGCCAATACCTATTTCCAAATCCCGGAGCTTAGAGGGTTTGAACGGTTTTGTGTCGGCCGACCGGTAGAGGAAATGCCCTTGCTGACCAATCGTATATGTGGCGTCTGCCCGGAAGCGCACCATATGGCGGCAGCAAAAGCGGCCGATGCTGTATATGGCGTAAATCCACCTCCCACAGCCAAAAAACTGAGGGAACTGCTTTATATGGGCTTTTTCTTTACCGACCATACGACTCATTTTTATGCTCTCGGTGGTCCTGATTTTGTGATGGGACCCGATGCCCCGGTGGCCGAACGCAACATTTTGGGCGTGATCCACAAAGTCGGTTTAGAAGTTGGGGGAAAGGTCATTCAAGCGCGAAAATATGGCCACACCGTTGTTGAAATGCTGGGCGGCCGGAAAGTCCATCCTTGCACTTCAATACCTGGTGGTGTTACTAAGGGCTTGACGGAGGAAGAACGGGTTAAAATTGAAGAAATGGGTTCCTGGGCCATCGAATTCGCACAATTCAGTCTTGATCTCTTTCACGATATTGTTCTTGGCAATCGGAATTACGTTGATCTTATCTTGGGCGACATATACACCCATCGAACATATTACATGGGCCTTGTTGACGATAATAATCATGTAAATTTCTATGATGGAATGGTCAGTATTGTTGATCCGGATGGTAAACGGATAGGCAAATATGCAGCCCATGAGTACACGGATTGGATAGCCGAGCATGTTGAGCCATGGACCTACCTCAAATTTCCCTATCTCAAGAAGGTGGGCTGGAAAGGGTTTGTTGATGGTACAGATTCCGGCGTATATATGGCCACGCCATTGTCCCGGCTTAATGCGGCAGATGGGATGGCCACACCACTCGCCCAAATTGAATATGAAAAACTTTATGATGTTTTGGGTGGGAAACCGGTGCACCAGCGGTTGGCTATTCATTGGGCGAGGCTGGTAGAGCTTTTGTATGCGGCCGAACGCTGGGTTGAATTAGCCAATGATCCCCAAATTACCTCAGACGATATTCATACGGTACCCACAAGCATCCCCACAGAAGGGGTGGGCATTGTCGAAGCACCCAGGGGTACGTTGACCCATCATTACACCACGAATGATCGTGGTGTTTTGACGGACGTAAATCTCATTGTCGGAACTACCAATAATTACGCGCCGATCACCATGTCGATTAAAAAAGCGGCTTCAAGCCTGATCAAAAAAGGGACGATGGTTACTGAACCTATGCTGAATATGGTGGAAATGGCATTTCGTGCATATGATCCATGCTTTGGATGCGCGACCCACTCTTTACCCGGTCAAATGCCACTCGAAGTAAAAATATATAATGCCGAAGGTGACATCATTAATGTATTGCGAAAATATTGTGATTGAGTCCGGAACAACTCCCCAAAGGATTGCATCGTCCAAGATCATCATTATCGGCCTGGGTAATCCGATCCTGGGTGATGATGGGGTTGGTTGGTGGGTTGCCAAGGGCGTGCAAAAAAAGTTGGTTGAGAGAGAAACAAATTTCGATCGGTTAGAGATTCAATGCTGTGCCCTCGGCGGTTTAAGTTTAATGGAAAGGCTGGCAGGGTTCGACCGGGCGATCATCATTGATGCAATACAAACCGGGTACAGACGCATTGGACAGGTGGATCATTATTCCTTGCAAGAACTGCCGGATTTTTCTGCCGGACATATGACGGCCGCGCATGACACATCATTGCAGACGGCAATGACGTTAGGAAGGGAAATGGGTGCAGAACTACCTAACCATTTAGATATTATTGGTATTGAAGTAGAACAAGTCTATGAATTTTCAGACAGTTTGAGCCAGGAGGTTGCCGCCGCGATTCCTGCTGCTATTCGATTGGTCTTCAATGTTTTATTCGATCTCCCGTCGTTGGATGGATAAATTTCTAATTTCGGAAGACACCAACTGGGTTGCTAATCATGATCTTATTTGATTGGAGAACAAAAAATGATTTCACCAGAAATATTGCGCCGATATCCTTTTTTTGCATTCTTAAATCATAGGCAGTTACAGACCATCGCCATGATCGCCCATGAAAAAACGGTGGATGCCGGGATTACGTTATTTGAAGGAGGAGATCCCGCTGATGTACTTTATCTGCTGCGCGAAGGTAATATCGAATTGCATTACAAAATCAGTGATGAAAGAGGAATAGAGCGCGAGCAAGATTTTTTGGTGGGCATGATTAATCCAGGCGAACTTTTGGGGATATCCAGTTTAATCCGTCCATATAGATATACAACGTCGGCCGTCTCTGGGGAAATGAGCCAGCTTCTATTGTTTGATGGGGTTGAGTTACGACAATTGTGTGAGAAGGATATCAGCCTGGCAGCGGAATGGCAGAGGCAAATTGCAGAAACAACATTGGAACGCTTAAATCATACGCGGGTGCAGTTGCTAGGCGTGACTTGAATTGGATCGCTATCAATAACTGTTCCAGGGTAAAACATAACATTCGACTGTCTGGTTATAGCATCCCAGACATCACCCATCGTGTCTGCGAGGGCAACCGGCCGTCCTAATGCGTCGGCCATATCTTGTGGCCCCAAATCATCAAGGGTAATGGTGTTAGGATGGTCAAACATCACCCTGGGAAAAAGTACCAGCTCTCCCAACTCAATTGAGGCCAGATGCGCCAACACTTCATCACCCATTAGTAAGCCTGCAACAGTAATCGTTTCACCCAACCGTACGTTCGTGACGTGTTGGACATCAACAGCAATGCCAGTCTCTTTGGCGAACTCAAATGCGGTTTGTTCTAATATGGGACCAAATAGCGTTCCTGTTACGAAGGTTATGCTTTTGTACACCATTGAAAGTGACTCACTTTCGACGATTGAAACATCTGATTGAGATTCAAAAATATCTGATTTGCCAGCGCGCTCTTTTATCCATCGGGATATTTCGGTCTTCACTTCTGCCCATTCGTCCAAAAAATGTCGGACCATACCCAAACCATTTTCACGCAGGTCTTGATTATCATAAGCGTCGAGTGGGGGTAATGAACGGCCGGAAACGAGATACCATTCATCTGTCAGGTAGATGAAATTAACGCCGAATTTCTCGCGAAAACGTGGTTGGAGAGATTCCACGTAGTCAATGATCTCTATAGCTTCTTCCTTGCTATGCGGTCTTTGTTTATATTTATGATGGGTGGTGAGACCAACGGGGACAACGGTAATAGAGCGTACACCGGGCCACAATGTTTCCAGATCTTTAATAGAATCCGTGAGCCATTGCCCATCGTTAATTTCAGGGACAATGACAAGCTGTGTATGGATCTCGATATGATTATCTGTCAGTCGTCGTAGTTGGGACATGATGTCCTGAGCGCGATCATTCCGTAAAAATTGACGCCGTTTTTCAAGATCGGTCACATGGACGGATACGTAAAGAGGTGACAGACGCATGGTTTCAATACGCCACCAATCATGATCGCTCAGGTTGGTTAGGGTAACGTAATGGCCAAATAGAAATGAGTAACGGTAATCGTCATCCTTTATATACAGCGTCCGTCGAAATCGGGGAGCCATTTGTAGGACGAAACAAAATTCGCACAAATTGTTACATCGTCGGATATCGGTATCAAATGTGGGATGGGTGAACGTGATTCCTAACGCCTGGTTGTAGTCACGGTCGGTTTCATAGATGAGCAGCTCACCGTCGCGGCGAATGAGCAGATCGAGTTTTTCCTCGGCGCCGTAATATTGAACATCGATCACGTCTTGAACAATATTGTCGTTGATTGCCAGGAGTTCATCACCGACCTGGAGTTGGATTTCGTCAGCAACGCTGCCTGGCGTGATCGCTTTGATGAACCCGCCACTGTAATTTGGCTGGTCAATTTCTTGAAACAGGGTCATCGTTGTATGATTCCGGATTGTGGCTCAGTAATGGTTATTTTCTCGATTAGCCCCAATATTTCGTCAAGAATCATTTGTGGCGAACGACCTGTGCTGTTAATGATAATAGCATCATCGGCCGCTTTTAATGGTGAGATTTTCCGATTGCTATCAAATTTATCTCTGCGGGTCACATCGGCCAAAATGGCCTGGTAATCACCTGCATGACCACGCTGTTTTCGATCTTCCCACCGTCGGCGCGCCCGTTCCTCTGCTGATGCCGTGATGTATAGTTTAAGAGGCGCACCGGGCAAAACGACCGTACCAATATCGCGACCCACCATGATAATCTGCCCCAATTTCCCAAAACGGCGCTGGCGGCGGACCATTTCCTTGCGAACACCGGGATAGCTGGAAACTAATGAAACATGCGCATCGACTTGAGGGGATCGAATCTTCCAGGTCACATCTATACCGTCAAGAAAGACAGTATATTGGCGCTCATCACTTTCACCGGCGAAGGGCTTAATATCAATTTCAATATTTTTCGCTATTAAGGTTACGCGTTCTTCGTCAGAGGGATCAACACTGGCATTCAATACGGCCAGGGTAACGGCTCGATACATACTGCCCGTGTCGAGATATAAATAATGCAATTCATTGGCCAACATATAGCCGATTGTGGACTTCCCTGAGGCTGCCGGACCGTCAATTGTTATTACACTTGGTTTTGACATAGTGTAAGTCTATCATGTTTGGGTTAAACACTCGACCTATCGTTTTTTTGTCTGGTCCCCTTAACTTTTTTGGTTAATTTTCTCAACTGCTCAATTTCTTTTGCGGACAAATAGCGCCAGTGACCAGTCTGAAGATCCCCAAGGGAAATAGGACCTATGGCGATGCGTATTAGCCGGAGCACGGAATGGCCATATGCGGCCGCAATCCGACGAATTTGTCTTTTACGACCTTCGCGCAAGGTGATGCGTAGTTTTGTATGCGATTTGGACCGGGTCAAAAGTTCGATTTTTGCCGGGGCTGTTTTGCGACCGTCCAGGTCAACCCCGTGCCGCCACTCATTTAAGGACCCATCGCTGATGCTCCCTTCAAGCTCCACAATGTAGATTTTCTCATGCTCATAGCGGGGATGGGTTAATTTGTGAGCGAGTTGGCCATCGTTGGTCATCATGATTAATCCTTCGCTCGGTTTATCCAAACGGCCAACCGGGTAAATATGGCCAGGGAGAGGGATTAAATCGCGAACTGTCTTCCGATTTTGTCCCAATTCATCTTCGAGTGAGGAGATCACCCCTCTTGGTTTGTTCAGAATGATGTAAACCTTGTTTTCCTCAAGGGGGGTGATTTTTTTACCATCAACTTCAATGACGTCTGTTTGTGGATCAGCTTTCGACCCTAATTTTGCCACGCGGCCGTTCAGGCGAACCCGTCCCTGGGCAATCGTTTTTTCATTCTCACGCCGGGAACCCAGGCCGGCCCTGGCCATAATTTTTTGAATTCTTTCTTGCACAGTAATCTAAGTTAGAGAGAAAAACTTTATTCTTCTTCATCACGCAGATGCGGCAGCTCATCCAGCTTTGAAAGACCAAAATGTTGTAAAAATTCAGGAGATGTGCCGTATAAAATTGGCCTTCCAGGTGTATCCAATCGCCCTTGTTCTTCGACAAGTCCCTTGCTCATTAAGGTTCGCAAAGCGCCATCTGAATTGACACCCCTGATTTGATCGATGCTCGGCCGTGTGATGGGTTGTAAATAAGCCGCGATAGCCAGGACTTCTAAGGCTGCTTGACTCAGGCGATAATTGACTTCCATCCCCAGGAATTGTTCGATGACATCACTGGCTTCAGGAGCCGTTGTCAACTGAACCCCCTGGCCAATCCACTGCACACGTAATCCACGATCGTGGTAGGTTTCTTCCAACTCGGCCAATAATGACCCGACCTTTTTTGTAGAAATGTCTAATACAGAGCTTAAACGGCCGATAGAAACTGGGCCGCTAGCCACGAACAGAAGGCTCTCTAATTGAGCGATGGGTGCTATCTCATGATTTGCGGACATATTTTTGTGATTATAAACCAAGGAGCCGGGGGTGACGACAAGCTGGTTTTCATTTGACCGTATATCTGGACATTCAGTTTTCCAGGGGCAAGCTATGCCAGGGCGTATTAATAAATCCCGCTTCGGGATCTTGATAGTACATGCCAATGCGAATCGCAGCCGGTTCACTGCCGGGCGGAATGGTTACTAAATAGTCGTCGCGTACAATTTCTCCCGGTTGCCAGCGGGTTGTTGGGTAAAAACCTTCTACCGGATGGTTGTTGTCAGCCTGAGACAGGATGTCCGCTGCGCTCATGGGAGGGTCCTGCGCGACCAGGTGGATCGCGACACTAAAATCATGAGTGGTCGAGGCAACGTTTTCCCAATAAATGGTTAATTGGATTTGATTGTCATCAATCTTGTTTTTTTGTACATTACGGATTCGTATTCCGTTGTTTAAATCCGCGTCAATAGTAAGCGGAATATCCTCTGCTGCATACGGCAGAGTGAGGCTCATTTCGACGATCTCCGGTGCGGCCGTTGATAGATAAAGTTTTTGCCCTACGGACGCTTCCCACCAAGTCAAAGGGAAAACCAGAAAGTTGGCCAGGGGGGCTAAAAGGTGGTCACCTCTGGCCAGAATTGCCTTGTGGCTGGCATTATGGTCCACCAGGTTCAACCCGGAAAGCTGGCCGCGATAAGCCTGGGCATAAGTCAGCCCCCAAAAATCACGACCCCAAGGCGTGATAATGGTCGTGCGCCGCTCACCCTCGAAAGGTCGTACCCGGTCAACTGTTTCAATGATCGATTCAACCGACCGGTCCAGGGTAATGGCCAACACGAAAGGCCTGGTCTGCCAACCCCATAGTAGCAAGAGGCCAAAGAGAACAGCGGATAGGGCTAGGCTTATTGAAGGCCACCGCAATCTTAATTGTTCCAATAAAAAGGCAATGCCCAATCCTGTCACGATCAAGACCGGTAGTTTCGCGGCAAGCAGGGCGTCGGAAATTGAATCTTCCCAAATGAGTATGGTCAAAATGAAATTGAGAATCCAAATCAGTAAAAAAGCCAATCCGGCACGCCGGGTGCCTTTTTTGACCGCCATGCCAATTAATGACAGTAATCCAAGAAGAAGGAGTGGCCAGGATAGATCATCTGTTAATATTTTTACACTGGTATCGAGCCGAACCCACCAGGCGCTCCAATTATTTTCCAATTCAAAAACACGACCGGCACGGTTATCAAAAAAAAGGGTCCAGAACCCGTCCCAGGTATCCGGAGAACCAAATATCCAATCAGCGCCCATCCAGGCGCGTAGAGGCAAATATAGATAGGTTAAAGGGGCTAACAGGCTGACTGCAATCACCCAAACGATATTTTGCCAAATTTGCCGCCAGTTGGTCCAGATGATGATCAGAATGGAAGGAGCCAGGAGCACTGCTGACCGCTGGTGGGCTATGGCCTGGGTGAAAAAGAAGGTGAGGAGCAGAAGATCTTTTCTGGTAGCCGTTCGGCCGAATCGAAAGGCAAAGATCAGAGAGGCCACGCTTAAGGCAAGGGTAACGGTATGTACTTCGGCCAGCGAGGCATCCACCCAAATTGAGGTTGAAACGGCGACTGTAAGCCCGCCAAGGATGGCCGGCAAAATTGAAAAGCCTATCTCTAAACTCAATAAAACGATGAGACCAATGGTGATGGCGCCAAAGACGGCCGAGAAAAGAGATGCTCCCAGGGCAGGTGGCACGCCGAGCGGTCTTAACAGGGTTACAAATAACGACCCGACGGCCGAGTACAAAGGATAACTGCTGTGGTGAATGGTTCCCCAGCGGGGCAACGCGTTTTGAATTTCACCAACATCGGTGGCGTATGGATGATTGCTGCCATTAATATGGCGTTGTACGGTTGAAAGATAGAGAATGAAGGTGATGGCTGTGCAAATCAGGACCCAAAACCATGGTTGTTTATACCAGTGAGCTTTCTGATTTCCTTTAATGTCTGGGAATGGCATTTTTGGTTAATGTATCATGACTCCCAAACAGTGTCCATGAAAATTATTTGATTGATGAGTTTGCCTGAAAATATTATCTGCTGGCTTGACACGGTATGCCCATTTGATATAATTTCGTTCGCTATTCCTCAGTAGCTCAATGGCAGAGCATTCGGCTGTTAACCGAAGGGTTGTTGGTTCGAGTCCAACCTGAGGAGCACAATCTTGACGGCGGGCAATTTGCCCGCCGTTTTGTTTTCTAGCAACCATATGGCAATGGTATAATCCATGCAGATCGTTGGCAAAAATCGCCTATGATCGTTATCTTGAACACTAGCTACCCGGTAGTATAGAAATAAGACGCAGACAAGAGCGGATTTTCGCCGATAAAAACAAAAAATTCAGCGCCATCAGCGTGAATCAGCGTCCAATTAATCTTCTCTTTGTAAAAGTGTCGGGTTACTAGTCTTGGACACGACGTATAACGAAAATCACCGTTGTTTATCATTCATATAAAGGAGCACCAAAATTAATATGAAATCTTATAGACCAGTCGCCTTGATTATTCTTGACGGATGGGGCATTAGAAGAAAGAAAGATGGTAACGCTGTTATGTTGGGCAATACTCCCAATTATGATCATTGGATGCGCACGCTTGAGCGCAGTATTGTGGATGCCTCAGGAGAAGCGGTGGGCTTGCCGGACGGACAAATGGGGAATTCTGAGGTTGGGCATCTCAATTTAGGTGCCGGTAGGATTGTTTACCAGGATCTGACGCGTATCAATTTGTCGATTGAGGATGGCACATTTTCTGATAACGATGTGCTCGTTTCGGCCGTTAACCAGGTTAAAGAGAGTGGTGGCAAACTTCATGTCATTGGCCTCTTTGGTAATGGAGGTGTACACAGCCACAGCGACCATATGTATGCTATCCTGGAAATGGCGGAGCAAAACGGCTTGGAGCCGATTTTGCATATCATCACGGATGGGCGTGATACACCGCCTGAGAGCGCAATTGATTTTGCTTCGACGTTGGAAGCGTTCCAGAAGGAGCATCAAATTGTCGTCGCCTCGGTCAGCGGAAGATACTACACGATGGATCGGGACAAACGATGGCCAAGGACGCAAAAAGGGTACGATGTTATTGTCAAGCATGAAGGCGAAAATGGGCGCACGGCCGCCACGCTTAAAGAAGCGCTGCAAGCCTCATATGCCGATGGGGTAACCGATGAATTTGTCCTGCCGGTAGCCATTGATGTGGGAGAGCGTCAAGTAAGTGTTGAACCCGGTGACTGTCTTGTCTTTTTCAATTTCCGGGCTGACAGGATGCGCCAGATCGTGCGCTCATTTATGTTTTCTGATTTTGATGGCTTTGATCGCCAGTTTATTGAGAATGTCAACATCATAACCATGACTGAGTATCAGGATGATTTCACGGCTCCTGTCGTTTTTCCGGAACAGGAAATTAAGAATCCTCTGGCTGAAGTATTGAGTGGCCTGGGCTTAAAGCAGTTCCATGCGGCCGAAACGGAGAAATACGCCCATGTGACTTATTTCTTTAATGGCGGCGTTGAAGTCGTGTTCGAGGGTGAAGAGCGCCATTTGGAACCCTCACCCCAGGTGGCAACGTACGATTTGCAGCCGGAAATGAGTGCTTATCCGCTAACCGATGCCGTATTGAAACGAATTGCTGAAAAGGATGACGATTTTATTTTGGTTAACTTTGCCAATCCGGACATGGTTGGCCATACTGGAGATTTAGATGCCGCGATTAAAGCGGTTGAAACCGTCGATGAGTGTGCCGGGAAATTGGTGGCGGCAATTAATGCCAAAGGTGGTGTGGCCATTATCACGGCCGATCATGGTAATTGTGAGCGCATGATCGATCATAAAACGGGCAATCCACATACCTACCATACTACACAGCCGGTATCTCTTTTTGTCATTGGAGCGGAAGGATATGTCAATCTGCGGCCGCGGGGCAAGCTAGCGGATGTGTCACCGACGATTCTTGATTTGATGGGCATCGATCTGCCGGATGAGATGACCGGGAGAAGTCTGATCGATTAAACGGTTAAACTCTCATTGCAATTAGACTGCTTAACCGTTACAATAAACCCCATCTTTTGATGAATTCTTGCGACAATTTGAAATGAAATTTGCATCTAATCTCCAGCACCAATTATTAAATATTTTTACTGTTCAGCCGATGGGCATTCCGGTTGATTCCGCGCACCTGTTTTTACATGTCAGGAGAGATTAGCTGAAAAAACTTTCCAATGATATGAGGTAATAGAGGCGCGGTTTTCAAAACCGCGCTTTTTTTATTGCTACAAAGTGACAGTTATTGCCGCAAGCTAGAAAGCTCGCGCACCATACTGTAGAACAACCTTTCCAGGTTGTTATTACCGCAAGCTGGAAAGCTCGTGCCACAATATCATTAGTGGACGAAGCAAAAGAGAAAAGCAATGGATAATGGAAAGAAAATCGTTGAGGTAAATGGCCTTTCAAAGAACTTTTCTGTTAAGCAGAAAAAACCGGGACTTGCCGGAAGCATTCAATCGCTCTGGAAAACGGAGACCAAAGAGGTCGAGGCAGTATACGATATTTCATTTTCTCTCAACCAGGGAGAAATGCTGGCCTTCATCGGTCCCAATGGTGCCGGGAAGTCAACTACCATCAAAATATTAACCGGAATCCTTCACCCAAGTAGTGGACAGGCTCAAGTGATGGGCTATACACCCTGGAAAGATCGCCGGCAGCTCACTTACCATATCGGGACGATATTCGGCCAAAAACCGCAGCTTTGGTACCATCTTCCCGCAGAGGATTCCTTTAGTCTATTCTCTAAAATATATGAGCTTGATCCGAAGGCCTACCGCCAAAGAAGGGACTTTTTGGTGCAATCTTTTCAGATCGAAGATTTGCTTCGCATTCCAGTCCGCAAGTTAAGCCTTGGCCAGCGGATGAAGTGTGAAATTGCAGCATCCTTACTGCACAGTCCGCAAATTGTATTTCTAGATGAGCCAACCATTGGATTGGATATTGTTGCCAAGCAGCAAATAAGAGGCGCTATTCGAAAATTAAACGAAGAGGAGGGGACCACTATCTTTCTCACAAGTCATGATGCGGGTGATATTGAAAACTTGTGCAAACGGGTGATCATTGTGAATCATGGGAAGATCATTTTTGATGATCGGACCTCGGTGTTAAAGAGAGATTATCTAAGACGCAAAGTGATTGATGTGCGCTTCGTAGATGCCCTGGCCGAACCTTTTTCGATGTCCGGTGTGAAAACGGTTAAACAAGGAACCTATGGGGTCAAACTAGAATTTGATGGGCGGAACATTCCTGTTGAAGAGGTGGTTCAGCACGTAATGGCCTTGCAGCGATGCCAGGATATTAATATTTCTGATCCTCCTTTAGAAGAGGTCATTCGAGAGATTTATTCTAAGTGATTTTGTTGTTCCGCAACTTAAATCATGTGACAGTCACTTTGGTAATTATTTGAGTAGTAATACAGATAATGAAGTGACCGTCACTTGAGGATGTTTAGATCGATGAGGAAATCAGAGCATGATTTTGATTCCTGTGGATTCACAGTTTGGAGCGAGTAATCATGATAAAGATAGAAAAGAAAATGCGGCTCACTCCAACCATCCTTAAATACGGGTCGATAGTCGCCACCAACCTGCAAAATCAGTTGGCGTACGTATGGGATGCTATTGGTAGGGCAGTTTTTATCGTCATTATCATGTTCATTTTTGTTCAGTTGTGGACAGTTGTTTTTGAATCCCAGGGAACAACTGAGATCGCCGGTCTGACATTAACAGATACGATTTGGTATTTTTTAATCGCTGAAATGGTTGAACTGGGAAAGTTTCGCCATGATACGAAGATTTCAGACGAAGTAAAAGATGGTTCAATTGCTTATGCGTTGATCCGACCCTATAACTTTCTTGCCTATCATTTTTTTAATGGATTGGGAGATACATTGGTGAAGATGGTCCTTATCTTTTTGCTTGGTTTGCCCATTGTATTGATATATGCTGGTGTTCCCCAGATCTCAGTGGGGAGCGTCGCTGCAACATTCATCATTTTATTGTTTGCCTTAATCCTTGACTTTTTTATGGCAAGCGGCATTGGATTGTTGGCCTTTGTTGTTGAGGACACATTCCCTTTCAGGTTGATTTATCAGAAGCTTATTTTCATCATTGGGGGACTTTTGATTCCGCTTGATTTTCTGCCTGAAGGCTTACAGCATATTGCCCGAATCTTGCCATTCAGCTTAGTGACCTATGCTCCAGCCAAAATGTTTGTCGCTTTTGATGGGTCACTATTTCTAAATACTTTACTTTTACAACTCGTTTGGATGGGTATCCTGGGGCTTGGCCTTTATTTTCAGTATGGCTGGGTAAAGAAACGACTGGCAGTGAATGGTGGTTAATGGTGAATCGTATGCGTTCCGGGATGAACAGATTAAAAAGGGAATTGGTTTTTATCAAGGCTTTGATGGCGATTAATTTATCCTCGGCCATGGAGTACCGAACCAGTTTCTTCACCCAGATTATCTTTATGTTTGTTAATAACGGCATATATTTCATTTTCTGGTTGATTTTCTTTGAGCAGTTTGGTGACGTTCGCGGGTACGAAATTGAGGATATATATTTACTTTTCGCGCTGGTTGCATTTAGTTATGGAATCGGCTACCTGTTTGCTGGAAATACGGGTCCTCATCTGGCATATGTCATTGCGCAAGGGCGATTAGATTATTACCTGGTCCTGCCAAGAAATTTGCTTTTGCATGTGATATTTTCGGTTATGCAAGTCTCGGCCGTTGGCGACATCTCGTTTGGAATTATGGCTTTTTTCTTCGCCGGCCGGTTGCAATTAATAGATTGGGTATATTTCTTCGCTGCGAGTATTCCAGCGGCCATGATCTTAGTGGGATTTGCCGTTGTCGCCGGGTCACTAGCATTCTTCATGGGCAACGCCCAATACGCAAGCCAGCAGATTGCCAATGCCATGCTAACCTTTGCCTTATATCCGAACACATTGTTCTCTGGAGTGGCCCGATTTTTACTTTATACAGCAATTCCAGCATTTTTTGTTGGAGCCGTCCCAGTTGACATTGTAAAAAACCATGACCTTATGCTTTTCATGGCCTTGTGTGGGGTCGCCATCCTGACGTGGTCCATCGCAGTTATCCTCTTTTATGGTGGTTTGAGGCGATATGAATCAGGAAGTGCGATCAATGTCAATGTTTGACTATGTAACGCGATTTGCAAAATCGCGCCAACAGATTTACCAAATTGGCCTTCATTAAAGTTCCTTCAGGGGATTACCGACTACTGAAAAACTGTGTCGATTCCATTATATCCTTGACCTAACTATGGCCTGTGTTAAACTATAATCATTAACAAATAAATACAAACGAATATCTTTGGATGTCAGGAAACTGATCCTGAATCAGACACAATATGTAAGATCGTCTGATGCGAAATTGGTGACTAATCAGTGAGTCAAGCTGATTGGGAGTCCAATACTGTCCCGCAACTGTGATGTCAGGTTTATACCTACTAAGTCAGGTCGACCGCCATTGATAATGCGTTTCAGCCCTCGCGGATCGGGGTTGGGATCGACAGCAAATTGCAGTCAAATCAATACCCGGTGCTCAAGACACCGGGTTTTTTGTTTCGAGTCATACCCTCTGAAATGCGTTTCGTTATGTGAATTAGTAAATTTTTTGAGGTAGTTGAGATGAAACAAAGAAGCAAATCTGTAATTTTCACTGTCATTGTTGGTTCGTTGTTAGCGATGGGTGTCTGGGCGATTTTAGCGCAACAAGGGACAGCGCAGGCCAATCATGCCTTTTCAGACCAAAGGGACTCGCTTTCGGCCGGAGTAGCCTGGCTAATTGAGGAAAATCAGAACCAGGATGGTGGGTATGGCGTACCAACATCAAGTGCCGCTTCAACTTTAGATCCCATCATTGCCATATCCAGCGCTGGTTATAATCCGGCGTCTCCTTATTTGGGCCATTCGAGCACCCCCATTGATTATTTAATTGAAAACATTGACGATTTATCCTCTTACGCGGCTATTTCTGGTGGCAGCGCGGGAAAAACCGTGTTAGCTTTGGTTTCTGCCAACCAGGACCCGCGAGATTTCGGTGGTGAAGATTTTGTGATGACCCTCACCAATCATTATACGGATACGGGGCAATATAATGCAGATGATGCCTTTAAACAATCATTGGCCATCCTTGGCGTTGTTGCAGTCAATGAACCGGTTCCGGATATGGCCGTAACCTGGTTAACCGATCAACAGGCTGATGATGGATCGTGGGACGATGGTTTTGGGACAGACAAAAATCCGGATGCGACGGCACTTTCAATTATGGCTTTGACTGCTGCGGGTGTTGAGCCCGATGATCCTCCCGTGCAAATGGCGCTCCAGTTCCTGAAAGACAGCCAGCTTGCAACAGGAGGCTGGGAGTATGGTTCGGGGTTTGGTGAAAGTGCTAACAGTACGGCTCTCGTTGTTCAGGCATTAGGGGCGACCGGGCAAAATTTTTATGATGATGGGGGAGATTGGGCCAAAAATGGGATGTCCCCATTGACAGCATTGATGAGCTGGCAGAATGACAACGGCGCGTTCCAGGCCGACTTCGGTTCTGGTCTTGAAGATAATGCTTTTGCTACTGCACAGTCTATTCCAGCCGTGACGGGAAAATCATTTCCGCTTCCTGGGCGACATGAGGCTGCCCGGTTAGCAATCATGTGCCTTGAGCCATTACAGGATTCGGACTCAGGGGGCTGGGAGCAATTTGCCGGTTTTGGCGTGAACGCGGCCGGTACTTCAAGAGCAATCGAGGCGATTGATGCTTTTGGTGGCGATCCACAATCCAATCGCTGGACTCCGGGCAGCGTAAATGCAGTTGAAGCTTTGGAAGATCTCACGCCGCAGTATATTGCGTCTGGACGTGGCGGAAGAGTTGGGATTGTCATGCAGGGTGTTGTAGCTGCCGGTTCTCCTTATGATGTTAATAATTTTGCCGGCCAAGACCTGCCCCTCCTTGTTTCAAGTTATCTTTCTCCAACGGGCGAATATGACAGTACAGCCTTCGGCGTTGTAGCTAACAATGAAGCGATGTTGGGTTTGCTCAAAGCCGGAGAAGATGTTGATCCTTCTGCTGTGGAATTCTTGCTTGGTGCGCAAACTGATGGTGATTGGGGTGGAGCGGACAGTAACGGTACATCGCTTAATGTGTTGGGACGACTTGGATTATCTGTTCCGGATGCAGTAACTAATTTGAGAGAAATGCAAGAAGATGATGGAGGATGGGGCTTCGGAGTCCCTTCGAGTCCAAGCTCTACCTCTGAAGTGGTCCAAGGATTAATTCAGGGTGGCCATAACCCCTTTTCTCCATCGTGGAGCAAGATTGTTGATGGTGTTGTGATGAATCCGGCTGATGCAATTATGGAGCAACAATCAGAGAATGGGTGTTGGCCTAATCTATTTGGTCCTGGGGATGATCCTTTTAGCACAACAGATGGTGTGTTGCTGCTGGTTCAAGAAGGAGATTGGGGACCACATTATGATGTATTTCTGCCTGGCATTTATAAGTAATTGCAATGAAGCGATTGGGCAAATTTTTCGCCTTCCTGTTTGTCATCATTGGCTCTGTTTGGGCGCTGCCTGCTGAGACAAATGCACAGACCAGTAATCAAGCCGGTCTTGTGGTTCGCTTCAGCGATGACCAAACTGAGACCGCCTGCGTGGATTTTGATGAAGAACGGATCAGTGGATTGGATCTGTTACAACAGTCAGGTTTAGATTTTGCTATTGATGTTCAAGGGTTAGGAGCGCTTGTTTGCAGTATTGCCAATACAGGATGTCCTGCAAATGATTGTTTGTGTCAGTGCAAAGCTGGTAGCTGTGTTTATTGGTCATACTGGCACAGGAATGAGAGTGATTGGCAGTACTCTCAATTGGGTGCGACGAATTACCAGGTAGAGCCTGGTTCGGTTCAAGGATGGTCGTGGGGTCCAGGTGCGGTGAATGAAGCTGTGGCTCCACCAAACTATACGTTTGAAGAGGTGTGCCAACTGCCGGCAACGGATACGGCGACGCCATCACCTTCTCTCACGCCGGGTGATACACCGACTTCTATCATTGTCAGCGTGCCGGATACGGCTACTCCTGGTTCTACTGAACCAGTAACGGCCGTGCCTTCCTCGCCAACATCGACGCCAACAAACCAGGCGCAACATAGCCCTACACCCACTACAACAACCTCTATCGCGGCCAGCCCAACACCGCGCTCGACCCGGTCGACGACACCGATACGGCCGACAGAGATAGTCCAATCCGTACTGGAGCTGCCAACACAGCCACTACTCATTCCAACAACACCGGTTATTAACCAGGAGGATGACCTTGAAATCTTAAACAATCCAGTGAATGAGCCGACATCTGAACCCACAATCGCCGCAGCTACGGTTTCAGCGACAAGAAAGCGTGGTTCTGTCGCATCCGCACAGATTGCTGCCTCTACAAATGAACCCCAACAGATCGCGGAACTACTGAATGATTTGCCGATTGACCCGGTTGAAACATCCGAACCGCTTATGGTGGTTGGCTCAGGGGTCGTACCGACAAAGCAAATTGTTCAAGAGTCTCAAATGAGCGAGCGCGGACTATTAGAATACACCTTTGCTGATTGGTTTCCCTATATTGTTTTTTTAATCATCGTTAGCGGATTAATCTCGATTTTGCTATTTCAATCTGTGGCGAAAAAGAATAAGAGAGCCTGATGTGGAGACATTTTGAAACCACTTGTTAATTATTGCCGTTGGAATGGCGCGAAATTGCGGCTGCGGGCCAGGGATGACCAAATATTGCGGGGTCAGCTTGTCTTTTTAGGAGACGATGGTGAGGAGATCGTACAAGATTTTCGGTATGAATTGGCCAATGCGAAGCTCACACTGAGCAAAGAATCAGGAAACCAATCAATTTTTCTCGATGAAATGGGTATCGCAATCAATAATATTGATCAGAATCAGAAGTAATTGAGGAGTCCAGATCGATGTGATCGGCATCAGGACCACCGCTGGCGCCGCACTTCAATTACATTGGGCAGAGATTCAAATTTTTTTAGCAGCCAATTGAGTTGTTTCAGGCTGGATACTTCGGCAACAAGATAGACGGTAATTTCACTGTCTGTTGTGATGGTTTTTGTTTTGGGAGCCACGATTCCCTGACCCCTAAGAATGCCGGCCATATCGTCCACAAGGTTCGCTCTCCGGTATGCCTGAACCACAATTGGGATGGGAAATGTTTCGGTTTCTTGTCCCCATTCGACTTCGGTAATGATGCGTTCGCGATCGGTGATCGCTGCCAGTTGTAAGCATTCCTGGGTATGAATGGTGACGCCATGCCCGCGCGTGATATAGCCAACAATGGGCTGAGGAGGAATGGGATTGCAGCAGCCGGCCATTTTTATCGGCAGGCCACTTGTGCCTAAAATAGTTAATCCTTTCGACTTCGGCCGTTCAGGAAGCAGGAGCGGGATGAGTTCTTCGTCATCTTCCTCCAGGCTTTTCTCCATGAGGGTTAAGGCCCCGCTTATTTGGGCGCTTTGAATATCGCCAAACCCCACACGCGCCAAAAACTCTTTTACGTCATCATACTTCAGTGCTTTGGCAATTTCTTCAATTGAAAATTTCTCAAACAGCCCCAACCGTTTAAGCTCGCGTTCAACGACCTCGCGACCCTGTTGGATATTGATGCCTCGTTCCTGTTTGCGGAACCAGCGGCGAATTTTGCTTCGTGTCCGGGCATTACCTGTGTAGCCTAGACCAGCATTCATCCAGTCCCGGCTGGGCCGGCCGCGTTTGGCAGTGATTATTTCAACCTGGTCACCAGATTTTAGTTTATAATCCAGGCTGACCATTTTCCCATTGACGCGCGCTCCCCGGCAGCGATGTCCGACGGATGTATGAATTTGATAGGCGAAATCGATTGGTGTTGAGCCTTGGGGAAGCTCGATAACATCTCCATTGGGGGTAAAAGCAAAGATGCGTTCTGTTAATCCTTCGGTGGCCAATAATTTTCGGCCGACTTCATCTCCTTCTGTTTCCTGCAACGTCGTAAGCAAATCCCGTAAATTCTGGATCCGTCGCTGTACGGAAGAGCTGACCCGCGCTCCGCCCTCTTTATAAGCCCAATGAGCAGCGACCCCTTTCTCGGCTTCTTCATGCATGCTGAAACTACGGATTTGAACTTCCAGCTTCAAACCCGTTTCAATATCAATGACGGCCGTGTGCAGTGACCGGTATCCGTTGGGTTTTGGCGTGGCGATGTAATCATCAAACTCGCCAGGTATAGGTTGCCAGATGCCATGAACAATACCTAACACTTGATAACAAAGTGCTCTATCTGCATCTGCCTTCTCTTTGAGATTCAGCATTTTATATTTTTCCGCATCTATTGGATGCAGAATCACGCGCAATGCCTGGATATCATAGATCTGCTCAAAGCTTTGCTCTTTGCGCTTCATTTTTCGATAAATGGAATAAATGTGTTTGGATCGCCCTGTTACATCAGCAGTTAGATTGGCTTCTTTAATGCGTGTTTTTAGCTTACGCGCGGCATCTTCAATCTTCCTGGTTCTTTCTGTTCTGCGCTCCGTTAATTTTTGAGCGATTTTTTTATAATTGTTTGGATCAAGGTAACGAAAAGCGAGATCTTCCAATTCCCACTTCAAATGCCATACACCGAGACGATTCGCTAGTGGGGCATAAATATACATCGCTTCGCCGGCAATTTCTTTTTGACTGTGTTTGGGTAAATCTGCGGCCTTACGAAGATCTTGTAGGCAATCGGCCATGCGGATTAAAATGACACGGATATCCCCTTCAATGATTGATAAAATAGCCTGACGTATAACCTCAAGCTCGCTTTTATCAATCTTGCCATTCGCTTTTTTAGGATATTCTGTACGTCGCGCATAATCCTTGAGTGTATTTAAACTCATGACGAGGGAGGTGATTTCATCTCCAAAATTTTCATTCAGATCTGTCGGTGAAATGTCGGTATGCGGAAGTAGGATGTCATGTAATAGACAAGTGATGATGGTATCCGTATCAACGTCCAAGGGGGCCATGATTTGGGCAACTGCCAGGTCATGATCGACGTACAGCTCACCACTCTCCTTGCTTTTCTGACCGTGAGCAGCGGAGATGAAATGATAAGCATCGCTTATTCTTTTTTTACCTGCTTCGTTAATGCTCTCGGCTAAAACATCGAACAGCATTTCCAGCGAGGATGATACCTGGGTTCTCATGAATCAAGTTACGGTTTGGTAAAAGCGACCATACTAAATTACAAAATATTTCCCATGGGGGATGATGAAACTCTAAGAATTACGACAGGCGAAAAAACAGGCGCCCTATTTCAAAGTTTGGAACGCCTGTGAGGTGTATAAATGTTCAATTGTGGAAAAACGTCTTACGACATAATGATGCCGAAAGTTGCTGTCTTACTCACTCTCAGGTGCTTCACTTTCAGCACCAGGTGCTTCCTCATTGGCGGCCGTTCCAAACTCTTCGTCGGAGGGCAATGGTTTCCTACCGGCATCAAGCACGATGCGGGCTTGTTCTTGAACCTGATGCCCTTTTTCGCTAGCCATATCGCTTATATCATGGACGTAGCCGCTTGCAGTTTCGCGAGCCTGGCTGGCTCGACGGCTGCCTACTTCACGAAATTCCTGACTTTTACCAACAATTTGGGACCGGGTTTCCGAACCGGACTGCGGGGCTAAAATCAGGGCGGCGGCTGCCCCGACCAGACCCCCTATTACAAACCCTGCCAAAAATGCACCAAATTCACTGCTGCTATCATTCATAGTCCTCTCCACTATTAATCAGGTAAGTTCTTTTTTGGATTACCAAACAAAGTGGCTAACCCTTTGCGAAAACCGGCTAAATTACTACTTGCTCTTGTTACAGGGCGCACAACATTCTCGCTTACAAAAGTTGTCGTTCCTTGAACCGTACCCAATGTTTCATTTGTTTTTTCAAGAATTGGTCTTATTTCAAACTCGAGCATATTCACCAACCGTACGACGATGACAAACATGACCAGCAATACGATTCCAAAGATACAAGACATCAAGGCCAGGGCAATAATCATCACATTGCGCAAGGCGGCAATAGCCGGTGCGTGATTTCTGGCCAACCAAACGATTCCAAGAATGAATAAAACTGAAAGGATTAAGGTGACAACGATGCCCAAAACCACGTAGGTTCTGGAAACTAATTCGTTTCGATTCAATGGTTGATCCTGAATTTCAATTGGTTCCTGCGCGCCATTCATAGTGTCGTTCCAACGTAAAATTATATATCATTAAATAGGCTGTTCAAAACCGACTAGGGTGATCTGCCGGCAAGCCACCAGCTTCCTAATACGGCAACCCAGGAGCCAATACTCGCGCTCAATAAATTTAATGGTCCAAGTTTAAACCAATTCAACTGCAATATATTACCCAAGAAATGGCCCAGGATAAATCCAATCCAAGAAGCGAGAACGTATAGAATAAGACGCCGTGCCGGGCCTCCAATCAGAAGATGGTATAAGGCTCCATAAGCCGATGAGAGCAGAAATCCTAATACAATGCTTGAGGCTGTTCCACTCATGCTTTATTTTTTATGATGGTTGGCTCGGAAATGTGTTCACTAATAATTCCCCCACCGAGACAGATGTCATTTTTATAGAAAACCGCACCTTGCCCCGGGGTAATCCCAAACACGGGTTCGTCGAAATGTACCTGTACCTTTCCTGGCGCTAATTCGGAAATGGAACCTGGGACAGCCTGCGCTTTATAGCGGATTTTGATCTGAAGCGGCGAAGATTTATCCGGGGCTTTGCCGGAAATCCAATTCACTTCTTCAGCAATTAAATCTTTCTGTTGCAGCTTGCTTCTCTCCGCGACTATGATGGCGTTGTTATTCTTGTCTTTTTTAATGACATAAAGCGGGTGGGAGGCCGAAATGCCCAAACCTTTACGTTGGCCAATGGTGTAAAAAGGTAAACCCTGGTGCTCCCCTAAATTTTCCCCATTTTCATTTATTATCATTCCCGGCCTCAAATCCGAACTGGCATATTGTCTCAAAAAGCGACGGTGATCGCCATCGGCAATAAAACAAAGATCCTGGCTATCATGTTTTGCGGCAACCGGCAGCTTGAATTTTCGGGCCAGTTCTCGCACTTCTTCTTTATGATATTCCCCAACAGGAAATATGACCTGCCCTAGTTTCTGTTGGTTTAAAACATGCAGCACATAGGATTGGTCTTTCTTTTTGTCAACACTTTTTAACAGTTTGTATTCGTTGCTTTCCTTTTTAATCTGAGCATAATGGCCGGTAGCCAGATAATCAGCATCTAATGCCAGTGCCTGGTTTAATAAATATGTGAATCTGATCTGCCGGTTGCATTCAATACAAGGATTTGGAGTTCTTCCTGCTTCGCTTTCATCAATAAAAAATTGCACTATTTTTCGCCGGAAAATATCTTGTGCATCTATAACATAGAAAGGGATCTTGAGTTGATCAGCAACGCGTCGAGCATCCGCCATCTGATCGGGTGTGCAACAGCGATTGAGAGCCGGAGCAGCGCCTTTGCTGGGTTCGCTCCATAAACGCATCATCATACCTACAACTTCATACCCGTGTTCTACCAGGAGGGCAGCAGCAACTGAACTGTCAACACCGCCGCTCATAGCAACGACGACGCGTATATTTCTGTTTTCACTATTTATAACTTTTCTCATACTATCGCTCGAAAGTACTCTAAGTATAAAAAACTATGTTTTATCGGCTGTCATTTCGAGCAAAGCGAGAAATCTCTCGAGAGATGCCTTGACAAGCTCGGCATGACACATGCAACAATACTTTTTTGTTTGTACTTAGTAGCCCAAAAAAGTTATTTTGACGGGCTGGTAATAATGGCTTTAGCCGTGAAACCGCTGAAGCGGTTATTACGAACCATCCATTGATGTTGGTTAGACTACTAGACGACGGTCATATTAAGATGTTGCAGTTTGCGGACAATCTCTGGAATAATGGCTATGGTTTCGTCAATTTCATCCTGTGTGTTTTGCCGGCCGACTGTTAATCGCAAGCCGCCCAAAGTCCATTCGGGACCTAACCCAATTGCCTGAAGGGTGGCGGACGGTTTTGGGTCCCCTGTTTTGCAGGCTGAACCGCTGCTGGCGGCGATCCCGGCGAGGTCGAGATGCATTAACATATCATTTCCCGAAATATGCTGAAAGGCGAAACTTGCATTATGTGGCAGCCGGTCTGTGGGATGCCCCGTTAGCTGGCAATCTTCATCCAAAGCCGAGGTTATCCCTTGGATCAGCCGGTCACGTAACATTGTGTAATGAGTCAGAGAATCAGCAAGCGTTTCTTGTGACAGGCGCAAGGCCTCAGCGGCACCTACGATATAGGGCAGGTTTTCAGTTCCTGCTCGACGGCCGTTTTCCTGTCCCCCGCCGGTCAGGGTAGGTTGGAGATCGATCCCATCACGGACATGTAAGATGCCAATCCCCTTTGGACCATAAAATTTGTGAGGGGCGATGCTCATTAGATCGATGGGAAGGTCTTGCATATCCCATGTTTTTGTCGCAATGGCCTGGATGGCATCGGTATGAAAAATGACGCCGTGATGGCGAGCGATTTCACCAATGGCTTGAATCGGCTGTAGTGTACCAATTTCATTGTTGGCAGCCATGATGCTGATAAGAGCCGTTTCCGGGCGAATGGCTCGCCTGACATCATCCGGATCGACTCGGCCGAATTGATCGACCGGCAAAATCGTTAGTTGGAAACCGTGGTTGCCTCTTAATTGTTCGGCCGTATGCGTGATGGCGCTGTGCTCAATGCTACTTATGATCAAATGATTGCCCCGGCCGTTTTGTCTCGCCGGCCACATAATGCCCTTCAGCGCCAGGTTATCGCTCTCAGATCCGCAACCTGTAAAAATAATGTTATCAGGATTGGCGTTGATTTGAGCGGCGATTGCTGCTCTAGCTTCGTTTAGAGCGGTGGAAGCTGCCCGGCCGAATATATGGTTAGAAGAAGGATTTCCATAAACATTTTGCCAATAAGGCAACATGGCCTGCAATACCTGGGGATGGACAGGTGTGGAAGCGCCATGATCTAAATAAATGTGACGTTTGGGCATAAGTGAACCTTCAAAGGCAAATTTTACTATCCTTCGTAAGCTGGGAAGGATACGGTAAATGTGGTGCCTTCATCTTCAATACTGTTGACTTCAATAGTCCCATTATAATTCTCAACATTCCGTTTGACCATGTACAGACCTAACCCTGTTCCGGCGATTCCTCTCTCTACGGCCGTTTGTGTCCGGTAAAATCGTGTGAACAAATTTGGAATCGCTTCTTTTGGAATGCCAATACCCTGGTCCTTAATTTTGATCTCAACCATGCCATTCATGGATTCAGCGGAAAAGCTGATGCTGCCCGAGGGAGTGAATTTAATGGCGTTTACTAATATATTGCTAAATATTTCTTCTATGCGATCCGGATCTCCTAATATTTCCGGCAGTTGCGGTTCGATTTTCTGGCGGAACAGCAGTCCCTTTTCCACTGCCAGGTCAGCTAATGAGGGTAGTAAATTGTCAAACATTGTGTTTAGGTCAATGGGCTGTGGGCTGCGTTGTAATTCGCGGGCTTCATGTTTGGCAAGCTGCATCATGTGGCGGACCATTCGTTGGAGACGATCACTCTCCCGTTCAATAACACCGAGGAAGCGAGTTGCCTTTTCTTCATCCCTCGCCTTCCCTTCCCGCAGCAGACGCGCATACATTAAAATTGTAGCAAGCGGGGTGCGCAGTTCGTGAGCGATTGCCTGGAAAAGATCTTCTCTCATGCGCTCCACTTCCCGAATTTGGCTCAGGTCACTGATTGTAAATATCAACTCATTGATGATGCCTTCCTTGTTGCGGATCGCCGCACCACTGAAGAGCACCGGAACGATAGCAGCGTCATCCCGCATTAAATCTGCAACCATTTGAGGATATTCTTCTTCTGACTCTAGCACTGTTTGAATGAAATCAGTAATATCCCCACTTCTTAACTTCAATATTTCGTTCGCATTTTTTCCATAAATATCATCCGGTTCCATAAGGAGTAGGGCACCAAGCGCGTCATTTGCACGTGTGATCTGGCCATTAAGGGAGAGTGTTACCATGCCCTCGGACATGTTTGAGAATAGTGTCTCCACCCGTCTTTTTCCGGAGAGGACATCTTCGTGAAGCCGAGCATTTTCGATGGCCGCAGCTAACGGTCCTCCAATCGCCTGTAATAATTGTAAATCATGGCCCGTAAATTCACCATATCGGCGATTGATGGCTTGTAGTACGCCAATGGTACGGCTTTCTACCTGGAGGGGAATGCACAACATGGAGTTAGTACGAAATCCTGATTTTCGATCTGCCCCCGAATAAAACCTGCTGTCTGAATAGACATCATTAATGATTAGCGGCTCGCGATGTTCAGCTACCCACCCGGCGATACCTTGTCCTCTTTTCACTCGAATTTGTGATAAGTGTTCAAAGCGCGCTCCCATGAGCTGTTCTACGAATACAATATCTCCACTATGTGGTTCTGCCAGGCCAACGGATAGAGATTCCACATTTAAGGTTCTTCTTATTGTGCCGGTCAATTGATTGAAGACGTTTTCTAAGCTGAGCGTTGATGTGAGAGTATGGCCGATGTCCGAAACAACCTGGAATTCTACCTCCTGCCGGTCGACCTGGCGACGAAGGAAAGCCCGGTCTAAATATACGGACATGGCCACTGATAAATCGCGCAAGAAATTAAGGTTTTTAGGGAGCATTTCTCCCGGATCGATCAGACATAAAACTCCCGGTGGCGTCACCGAACTTTGGCCGTGTGTCATAGGAAGGGGAACGGCGGCAATTTCTTCCTGGGGTAGTAGCCATAGGTCACTTTTAATGAGTTCGTTTACGGGACGGCCGATTTTTTCAATTCGCACGGTGTTGCCAATCTCAAGAATTGATTCAAAGGATGCCGCCTCCGCAGACCAAATTAACTGTTCGATCTGGCCATCTGGCCGGCAGACCCAAACATCAAAATGTTGTCGTTGGGGATCGCTAATTCCGACAACTGTGACGATTTGCGTAAAAACTGCTACCTCCGTTCCGATTATCGCGCAAACGGAATGGGCATCAAACACGTTGGCTAACTCCGAGGAAAGTTTTCGCCAGAGCGTAGGCAATTGATTGCTGCGGATCTTTCGTTTTTTCGTTGGCATTACGAATGAGTTATATCTTTGCCCAACTATGTTGGCAAGGTAAAGCGTATCCTCTTAATTCTTGCTGAGTGGAGATTCATCCAGTATATTTTCTTTTAGCTGGATTTAATTGTAAACACTTTTGTGACTAACCTTATAAGGAGAAAAAATGAACCATATTGAATCGGTCTACGGCCGTGAAGTTTTGGATTCGCGTGGAAATCCAACCGTAGAAGTCGAGGTGTTATTAGCCGATGGAGCCTCAGGACGGGCTATTGTCCCTTCAGGCGCATCAACCGGTATTCATGAAGCAAACGAGAAACGTGATGGAGATAAAGATCGTTATGGCGGCAAAGGGGTCCTTCAAGCTGTCGAAGCGGTGAACATGGAAATTGCTGAGGCGATTGCAGGTTGGGACCCAACAGACCAGGTCGGAATTGACGAAGCGTTAATAGCATTGGATGGGACCGAAAATAAAAGCAGGCTCGGAGCCAATGCTATACTAGGCGTGTCTCTAGCAGTAGCACATGCTGCTGCGGACAGCGTTGGCCTTCCTTTGTATCGTTATCTTGGTGGTGTATCGGCTAGAACCTTGCCGGTCCCTATGATGAATATTATGAATGGTGGTAAGCATGCTCCCGGCGGCGCTGACATGCAGGAATTCATGGTTATGCCGGTCGGAGCACCTACGTTCAGTGAAGGTTTACGCTGGTGCACTGAGATTTACCATACCTTGAAAAAGGTGTTAAACAAGCGCGGACACAGAACGTTGGTTGGCGATGAAGGGGGATACGCTCCCCAAGTTAAGGCCAATAGCGAGGTATTCGATCTCATTCTGGAAGGCATTGAATCAGCGGGTTATAAGCCTGGGGATGAAATTATGCTGGCCATGGACCCTGCTGCATCCGAATTTTATGAGGATGGTAAGTACAACCTGGCATCTGAAGGGAGATTGCTCAGTGGTGAGGAGATGGTTGATCTGTATGCAAGTTGGGTTGGCAAATATCCTATTATCTCTCTTGAAGATGGTTTGCATGAGGATGATTGGAATAGCTGGGAATTGATTGTACAACGTCTCGGTGATAGGCTTCAGCTTGTCGGTGATGATTTGCTGGTTACAAATGTGAAACGGATTCAGACAGCCTTTGAGCGAAATGCGGCTAACAGCTTATTGTGTAAGGTTAATCAGATCGGTTCCTTGACTGAATCGATATCGGCCGTGAATATGGTACAAAGAAAAGGATGGACGGCCGTTGTCTCTCACCGCAGCGGTGAGACTGAGGATGCCACGATTTCCGATCTTGTGGTGGCCTTGAATGCGGGACAGATCAAAACAGGTGCCCCTGCACGCAGTGACCGGGTTGCCAAATATAATCAATTGCTGCGCATTGAGGACGATTTGGGTGATTCGGCCGTTTATCCTGGACTAGATGCATTTACAAATCTTAAGCTGTAAATAGTTGATTATCTTGAACGCTAAAAGGACGTGGGGTTTAAAGTCCACGTCTTTTTTATTGGCCAAATCAAATCTGATAAACTTACGTCGATCTAATGTTGATGATTCATTATTTCAAAGATGTTTAATATTAGCAGGAGAAGTTCATGATCCAATTAAATGACGAACAAAATGGAAATGAGGATAAACCTGGATTTACCCCCATCAACCAAAAACTATTAGAAACCAGAACTATTTTACTATTTGGCGAAATTGATATGGAAGCTGCTCAAAAAGTGACTTTGCAACTGCTTGTTCTGGCAGCGGAGTCAGATGAGCCGATTAAACTGGTCATCAATTCGCCCGGGGGCCATGTCGAATCTGGTGACACAATCTTTGATATGGTACGCTTTGTGAATGCTCCCGTGCAGGTGATTGGCACAGGGTGGGTCGCCAGCGCAGCGGCGTTAGTTTATGTTGCTGCAGAAAAGGAAAATCGTTTCAGCCTGCCCAATACGCGGTTTTTGCTGCACCAACCAATGGGTGGTGCACGGGGACAGGCGGCCGATATTGCCATTGAGGCGGAAGAAATTATAAAAATGCGGCGTAGGTTGAATGAAATATTCGCAAAACAAACGGGTCAACCGGTTGAGAAAGTAGAGGAAGATACCGATCGGAATTTTTGGATGTCAGCCGGCGAGGCACAAGATTACGGCTTGGTGGGTACTATTGTTGAGTCGGTTTCTGAAGTTTAGTTAGCTTAAGATAGGTCGGGGTTGGTTATGAAGACATTACTGGTGCTACGTCACGCGAAATCCAGTTGGAAGGACTTAAGTTTGTCCGACCATGACCGGCCGTTAAATAAGAGGGGAAAGCGGGATGCTCCCCGGATGGGAGCATTGCTAAGAAGAGAAGATCTTATCCCCGATTTGATAATCTCATCTTCGGCGAAGCGCGCTAAGAAAACTGCCCAGGCAGTATCTGAAGGGTGCGGGTACGAAGATGAGATTATATATACGCGCGACTTGTACCATGCCTGGCCTGAGGCTTTTGTTTCTGTACTTCGTAAGGTTTCAGATAATTTCAGATGCGTGATGATTGTTGGGCATAATCCAGGGCTGGAGGAGCTGGTCGAAGACTTTTCGGGAGAACGGGTAAGAATGCCAACAGCAGCCCTGGCCCAAATTGATTTGAAGGTAAATAGCTGGCCTGACATCGTGTTAGACGGTGAGGGAAAACTTTCTAATATTTGGCGACCAAAAGAAATTTTTTAACTTCAATTATTTCATTAGCGGGGGTTTGGCTCAGTTGTCCAAGTTTAAGACAAAATAACTGGCCTCATTTAGTTGGCTCATCAAAAGTTATTTCGGGACGTTTGGCGCCATTGCCGGCCAATAACTTGCTCAAGCTCTTATTCCTGGCAACCCAAGATCCCACAAGCCCAAGTCTCAGTTCATATAAGGTCCGGGTTTCTTCTGTAACTTCCCGCAACACATCTCTCTCTACGAGCTTATTCAACGCACGGGTTACTTCCATTGGGTCTGGCTGCGTATAATATGGTTCAAGATAATCCAATAAATCTTCAGGATAAAAGGGTGCATTTGGATCCATGAGATGAGCCACCGCTATTAACAAAGCCCGTTCTGTATCGCTTGAACGCTGCCACAAATAAGCAAAGTGCACCTCTCCTAGACTAAGCATCTCATCAATCGCTGCGTTTACATCGGATATTGTCACGTAACCATTTTTGTTGCCGTTTGCATGTTTGACTAAGGTATAGCATACAAGCTGCAGGAAGTAAGGATGTCCTGCGGTGACACGCAATATCTTGTCAATTGCCAGATCGTCATAGATTAAATAAGGAGCGACCGGCTCTGTGATCAGGCGAGTGGCGGCTGTTGTGGTTAAAAAGTCTATCTTGCGATACAGAGCAATATTAAAGAGCACTGACCAATAGTCGGATGACATTTCCTCCAGACGACGCGTGCCTACAAAAATGAAATTGAGTTGCTGGCCATGTTGCATCAAATGTCGTAAATAGGTGAAAAATGTTGGAGGCAATATGCCGTCGGCAACCAGATTTTCGAACGCTTCAAATTCATCAAATACAAGCAGAAGCGTGGTTTCTTCCGGCAATAATGAGATGACCTTTGGTAAAAATCGTCGTTGGAATAAGCGAGTTGGATCTTTCTGCCATTGGTCTAACTCAGGAACCTCGACCTGGTAGCCCCGCCTGCTCATCGCATCGGCGATTGTCCAGGCGAATTCTTCCAATAGAGCGGGCATTCCCGCTATGACACCTAAAGATTGGCAGTCGATGTAAACCGGCAGCAGGTGAGGTGGTAAATGGTCTTCTAATCGAAGCAGTGCAGAGGTCTTTCCCGTTCGTCTTTGACCGACCAGGATGAGCACATTGCGAAATGAACGATAGCCGGCATTTTCTGCTATAAAACCAAACAAATCCTCACGGCCGAAAAACAGTAAGCTGTCCGGTCTCAAAGGTGTCCCTGGGGTATAAGGATTTGGCAATGGGCTGAATTCTCGGGTTGGCGGCAGCAGGTGAACCATATCACCGAAGGCGAAAATCTTATCTTTACGATTGCGATCGTTGAATGTGATCGTGATGCCTAATCGGAAGCGATCAATGACCTTAGGCTCAATTTTAAATCGTACTTCCATCGAGCGACCAGACGGAAGGATTGGAATCTCTTCAGGCTCACTGTGAATGATATATGCCGGGTCATTGTCCAAAATGATGACCACATTTTCAGCTGCCGACCGGCCTTTGTTTCCAACTTCAATCGCCACAAATGTATGTTGCAGCGGGACCAATCTTTTCGTTTTTAGGGAAACTGTTAATTGAGCCCGCCCTCTAAGGTCTTCAATTTCAGCATTAATCACACCAGTCCAACGTTTAATTACCGAGCTTACGATTGAATACTCTATGGTCTTCCGCTCTTCGGGCAATTTTTCTTTCACCTGTTTACAGAGGGCAGCGGCAGAATTTAAATAAACTAAACGATCCTCGACTAAATCAACCCGTTCACTGTCGCGGATATTGGTCAGTATGGGTTTGAGGTATTGGAAAGGCGTATGTGAAATATTTTTGTATTCTTCGAGTTTTAATAATTGAATGAGTTGCGGGCGTAATAAACTAATTTCAGTGATGGAAGGGGCTTCAAGAAATGCCAGTGATGTTTGGAAAGACAGTAACCATCGTTGTAATCCTTCCCAATTGCCATCTCTCCAATCGCTAATTTCTTCTAAAACGTTCACCAAAATTGAGAGACCGGATTGAGGGCGATCTTCTAGTAAGAAAAGCCCTTGGGCCAAATTGGATATTAACTCATCTGCCGACTGGCCGGCCTGGTTGGCCAGATGAAGTAAAAAATCTGATGATTCTTGTGTTTGCTGATACTTATTTTCTAATAACAACAGGGTTTTTGTGGGCTGTTTTTGCAACCGGCGATAGAAACGCCTTGCTTGTGCAGGCATTGTTTGCGATTGGTGAATAAATAATATGGATAATACCAATCCGGTCAAGCCAACACCGACAACTACAACAGGTAAAACGTTTGTTAAAGGCGTAGCAGCTATGAGAAGCGGGCCGGGAGCCGGCGTTAATTGCCCATGATTCGAGCCGTCATTAAATACAAAGCGGTATTGTAACCCTCCGTCTCCTGGAATAATTGAAGTCGGGGTCCAAAATAAAGTTCCGCTTCCATTGATGACCTTTTGTGCATCCATGGGTAACCATTGACCTGACTCAGGATTTAGGATTTCTAGCTGCACAAAGACATCATCCTGTTCAACATCATTGACTTCGACACTTATGGAATATTGCCCCTGGTTGACTTCGGCGACAGGCTTGGTGAGGAATGGCGGACGATTTTCCTGTTCACGATACAGTTGTACAATTCCATTATCCGATATGGTCATCAGATCAGGGGATTGATTGTTCGCCCTTTGAATGGAATCCAATGCGAAAACGGAACTGGAAAGTTCCAATAGAGTGGCAGGCATTTCTTGGATCGGGTGCGTCTCAAGCGATGAAATCCAAACCTCACCATTAGCAGTGCCCGCGAAAGATAGGTCTGGCGATCCATCTCCATCTTGATCCCGCCAGTGTAATGCTGTGATTCTCCCAATTCCATCTCGCTGCCAGGGAATCACAGGTTGATTATCTAAAACATCCAGTTGAATGAGGTAGCCTGAATCTGTGCCAATTAATAAAGATCGATCTTCTGTCTCAAAAAAGTCTGTGGATTCATACCGGGTGCTTGTTACCGGGACCCCATTTATAGGTTTAGGCCAGGACCATTGAGCCATTTCGATGCCACGCCAATTGAGTCCATGAATCGTTTGATCGGCCGTGTTCACAATGAGACTGGTGCTCAATTCCTCTTTGAATTTACTTGCTAGCGGATAGAAGTCTAGAATTGGGCTATCAAATGAGGCAATTTGGCGCACAGGATTGATGTCGTCTTGAAGATTGAGGCCGATCAATATTTTGTCCCCGGAAATAATGAGCTCATTGATGAAATTGTTTTCATGGCCAATAAATACTAAGTCTCGGACAGGCCCCGCTAGTTCATGCAGTAATCGCTCTGATTTTAATTCGCCGTTAGAATCAAATACCAATAGACGGCCGTCTTCCATTCCGGCAACAATTTCATAATCAGGGGTTTGATCGATATTCTGTACAATGAGCGCATTGATCGGGGAATTTAATTTTGTTTCCCAAATTCTTTCACCCTTTGCCTCCCGAAGCTCGATCCAGGCTGATTCGTCTCCGTTATCAGCCTCATTCCCCTGGCGAACAACGACGATACTGTTTTCATTGCCTGTTTGTTGGGGCAAGGCGGCAAGATGGGTGATTGTTCCTCCTACATCATGCAGCCAGCGAATTGACCGATCGTTATTGAGGCTGTGGATGCGGCCGTCGGCCGTGCCGATCACAATCTCATCATTTTCATCTGCTTCAAAATCGGTCACTAACAGGGCAGAGGGTACAGCATTAAGGGTATATTCCCATTCTCTGACATTTTCGTTATTGCCCACACCCAGGCCGATCAATTCTATTGTGGCAAAGTGGCCTACCAGGAGTTCATTGATTTGATCGTTATTGCTGTCGACGAACCGGCTTAATCCTAGAGGATCAACATTGCTTATCTTAGTCATTAGCTGGCCATTGCGACCAACCAAAATCAATTCGGCCGCATTACTTGTTGGCAGTGCGGATTCCATTGTCACGGCAAAAGAGGGTTGTCCAGGAGGAACGACACCATCTATAGCCGAAATAGATAATATTTGCCGGCTCGCATCGGGATCTAAATGATTATCCCAAAGACGGCGACCATCCTCATCGAAAACGGCAACAGTTCCTGTGCTTGTTCCGGCAGCCAGCGCATTACCGTCAGCAGTAGAAAATGACGTCAAGCTGGAAATAGGTTGATTCAGAGTGCGTAGCCATCTTTGTTGGCGAAGGTGATCGAAAATTTGTAAATGACCTAAGCTGGTGCTCACTGCGATTAAGGGGGATTGTTCACCAGCTTTGGTAATTTTTGCCAGGTTGGTGATTCTGCCTGATACTGGGATTTCCCAGGCGACTTGACCTTCATCGACCATTATTAATTGGCCAAATCGTCGTGGATTAAAGACGCTAAACAGGATTTCATCCTGGCCATCTCCCTCAAAATCAAAAACAAGAATATTGGGTGGAAGATTCTTTGGATTGTAACTATAATTTGTCTCCTGCCAGATGATTTCTCCTTGATTGTCGTAGATCAGTAAAGTGCCTGATTGTAGGATCACTAGAATCTCAGATTGTCCATCATTATTTTCATCAAAAGGCAAGATTTGGGCAGGAAGAAATTCTGGGTTATCAGCACCTTCACCGGCAGATTCTTGTGGACCACTTGGCAAGACTAAGGGAGTAACGCTACCAGGAGCAGTGGTTGTGCGCCAAATCACCTCACCATTGGAAGAAAGAAGAATTAATTGGTTTGGTATGCCAATCAACACTTCCAACGGGGAATCATGACTACCCTGAACGTTCAAAACTGCAATTGAAAGTATTTCAGCCGGAGCCAGGTATCGCCAAACCGGAATCCCTGTTGAATCAACCATTTCAACCCGGCCATTTTCGTCGGCAATAATAAAATCACCAACACCGTCTAGATCTATATCATTTTCCAGCACATGCTTAATTTGCCCTGAGGCAGCGTACTGCCAATAACTTGGAGGGTCAGGTTGTGATTGAGCACGCAAAAGAGAAGGGATCATTAAGATGACGATGGTCAGAGTTGCCATGAGGAAAGAATAGAAAAAACGATTCCTTCTTCCGGCCTGCAAATACAGGGTCCTTTTTTGCCATCTTTTCATGGTTATAAAATCTAGATTTAGCAACTATCTTCGTGTGTAAAACAGCAGGTTAGTCGGGTGCTCTTAGAACATAACCAACTCCCCGCTCGCTGACGATCCAGGTGTCATATGGGTCAATAGCGCGGCGTAGGCGTTTGATGAGCGTCTTTAAGCGGTCGGGATCATCCTTCAGTACTTCACCCCAGACGGCTTCTTCCAGGTCTTCTCCGTTAACGACCTGGTCTGCTTCTTCTGCCAGGCGAACGAGAATACTAAATTGGGACAAGGTGAGGTTTATTTGTTCACTTTCTGCCCAGACCTGGTGTTTTTGTAAATCAATGACGAAGGGTCCGGCCTGTATCAGCCCGGAAACTTCTTGGCGACGCACATATCGACGCAATATCTCGCTTGTGTAACGATAGTGGCCATTAGCAGCATATAACAGACATTGTTGTTCTAATTGCCTGACGACATCGATTGGACCATCAGTTAAAGCTAAGGCGATTTGCTCTTGAGTCGTTAAATTACTCCACAAATATCCCAGGTGGGAGTCGGACTCAACTTCAATGGGTTCATCAACTATATTGATGATCCTTTCTTTTTGAACTGATGTATCCTGAACCAACGTTTGAAACGCATGGTACCCGGCGATATGTAGAAAGAAGGGGTGGTAACCTACTAAATACATCAAATGTTGTATCAGTTCAGGAGAAAATGTGATATTGGAGTTTTGTAATCGTTGGTCGAACAGACTGGTAGCTTCCTCTTGAGGGAAAAGCCCCAGGGATAATGTGACAAAAATATTGAAGAATGGTGAACTTAAAATCTCTTCTTCGGCCGTGATAGCAAACAAAGGTCGCTGGCTGGCGGTCAAATAAGCAATCCCATACTTCGTCGTTAAGCCTCTCAAGCGGGCGAAAAAATAAGGAGTTAAATGATTATTGGCCGCCAACAATTCAAACTCATCTAAGAGAACCATAACCGGCACATCTTGCTTATAGATCTGGTTTAGCACCCGATCCAGAGCACGATAAGTACCTGGGTTTTGGACTCGCCCGAGACGAAGCCCGGCCTCATCAGCGGCATCCGTTAGCGCCATGAACAATGACTCGTAAACCTCTTCTGGTGGGGACCCGCCTAATTCCTGGCAGTCTAACATGACAAACAAAGCATGAGGCGGGTGGAGATTAAATGATTCCCTGGTCGATGGACGGCATAGGTGCAATAGGAGAGAACTTTTCCCTATGCGCCTTGGGCCGATCAGGGAAACGCTTTGGCCATTGCGCAGCAGACCCAATATTTGCTCGACTTCTGCCTTCCGACCGTGAAACTCGGATGGCCGGCGAATAGCACCACGATGGAAAAATGGATTATCAATAACCATATTGTTTCATATTGTAATGTGATCCATAGAAAAGGTAAACATCCCTTGTCATAACGAGGGGGGACCCTTAAAATCAGTCTCATGAAGCAGGACTTACGAGAGCGTCTACGTCGACTTGGCGTCACAAGGGGAACCCGTCGTTTAAGATTAAAGTCTGCCGGCAAGACCACTCATTCCGAAGAGAATACCAATAACCTGCAGAGGACCGATCAATCAGAATCCAGGTTATTAGAAAAAATGTTTCCTGGGGGTCGCCTGGAAGATTCAGGCGAGGGCGCCTGCTTCATCATTGACCGGGTATATCCATTAAATTTCCAGCATGGGAATTCATCTCTTGCCCATTTATTAGACCAACCCTTAAACGCTGCTGCGGTGATATGTGGTGATGACCGTTTTGATTCTCTACAATTTGAAGATCTGTTGTTCATTGATACTGAGACCACGGGTTTATCAGGTGCAGGGTCCCTGGCTTTTATGGTAGGCGTTGCTTTTTTTGAACACCATAAAACCGATCAAGTGTTGGTTGTACGCCAATTTTTCTTACGGGATCATGGAGATGAGAAGGCAATGCTGCTAAACCTGGATGGTTTACTTGAGCAAAAGCCAGCATTAGTTTCCTTCAACGGCCGGACGTTCGACATCCCTTTATTGAATAATAGATTCTTGATGAATCGTATACCAAGTCGGATGGCCAAACTACCTCATTTTGATCTGCTATCTTCATCACGCCGGCTTTGGCGACATCGCATTGGTTCGGTCGCCCTCTCAAATTTGGAGAGAGAACTGCTACGAGTGCATAGAAGCAAGGAAGATGTTCCTGGTTGGCTTATTCCAGGACTATACAATGATTACCTGCGCAGTGGGGATGCGCGGGAGTTAAAACGCGTTTTTTACCACAACCAGATTGATATGCTGTCTATGGTCACGCTAGCAGGTGAAGTGCTCCGTCAGTTTTCTGATTCCAGGCAAGAAGACCATCCCATTGACTTGTACAGTCTGGGTAAGTGGCAAGACGAAATGGGAATGATCGAAGAAGCGGAGCGAACTCTGAAAAATGCAGCTTCTGCCGATTTGCCGTTGGAATATTATCATCAAGTTTTGCGTCGATTGGCTTTGCTTCTTAAAAGAAATGACCGGAGACAGGAAGCATTACCTTATTGGCAGCAATGGGCGGCTACCAGTTTTGATAGTGTGGAGGCCTTTGAGGAACTGGCCAAGTATTATGAATGGCATGCCAATGATTTGACATTGGCCTTAACCTGGACGGAAAGAGGTTTAGAACTTCTAAAACGATCTTCGCGGGAGACGGCTGCTTTGCGCCGTCCTCAGCTTGAGCATCGCCAGGCGCGGTTGCTAAGAAAGTTGAACCGGGCTTAACTATTCCCATTTTATGAGATTACAAATTCAGATATTTCTATTATTTCTAATCTTGCTGTTCGTTGCTTGTGGTCCAAACGAAACATCACCGCCAGTCGAAGTGATTCCAACAAGCCGGCCAACTTTACCAATCAATGAGGCCACGGCCGTACCCTCCCGAACGGCACAGCCAGATGAAGCTACGCCAATTGAAATTGAGCCGACTGAAGATTTGACCGCGTCCCTTTCCCCAAGTGACAAACCGCGGACCCAGCAAATGGTTGGCTATCTAAATGGCCTGGTTGGGGAGGGACGTTTTATGGGTAGTGTACTGGTGGCTCAGGGAGATCGGCTCCTCTTAAATGAAGGGTTTGGCTCCGCTGATTTAGAAGCGAGAATTCCCAATTCGCCTGACTACCAATATCGAATTGGTTCTTTGACAAAGCAATTTACCGCGGCAGCAATTTTATTGCTGCAAGAGGATGGCTTACTCAATGTCCAGGACCCGGTCCGGAAGTATCTGCCGGATTATCCCAACGGCGATCAAATCACGATTCACCAATTACTCATCCATACGGCAGGCATTCCCAATTATGAGCAAAGACGGGATTTGCCCCAGGTTGTCCAAACAGCAATAAGCCTGGACGATCTCATTGCTTCTTTTTCTAACCAGCCGTTACAATTTTCACCTGGCCAACGGTACAGTTATAGTAGTTCCGGTTATGTCATTCTGACCAAAATCATTGAAGTTGTTTCGGGAACGAGGTATGAGGATTTTATCCAGGACAAGATTTTTACGCCTGCCGGGATGCAGAATTCCGGTTACGATTATCTTGATCCGGCCGTATCCAATCCCTCAGTGGGTTATATGCTGAACCAACGCGGGGCACAGCGAGCGATATTGACGGAAGCATCCTGGCCGACAGGAGCCGGTGCTCATTACAGTACCCTGGGTGATTTATACCGTTGGGATCGCGTATTGTATGAAAACAGCATTCTAAGTGCAGAATCGATTGAAATGATGAACACACCCTGGGTAGATACAGGACAGGGAAGATCGTATGGCTATGGTTGGAATATTGGTCCGACGATTGGACGGCCATCCATCGCTCATGGAGGGAGTATTTTTGGTTTCGCCAGCTATATGCTGCGCTTCCCTGAAGATGATGCTGTTATTATTGTCTTAAGCAACGGTATTCAAGTGTCTCCTAGAATGGTTGCCGAGGCATTAGCCGCCATTTTGTTTGCCGATTAAAAACGGTTACTAAATTACTCGTCGGTCACACAGCCTTCTGAAGCTGATTTGACATTCTTGATATATTTGTAGAGTGTGCCCCGATTGGTTTTAAATGGGGGTGGTGTCCAGTCTGCATGGCGACGGTCCATTTCTTCAGCGGAGATGTCAACGGTGATCGAGTGATTGACCGCGTCAATGGTGATTGTGTCCCCAGTTTGAACCAGGGCAATTGGACCCCCATCTTGGGCCTCCGGTGTGATATGGCCGACGATAAACCCATGAGAACCCCCTGAGAAACGGCCGTCCGTCATCAGAGCGACATCTTTGCCAAGCCCAGCGCCCATGATGGCGCTTGTAGGTGTTAGCATTTCAGGCATACCCGGACCCCCTTTTGGTCCCTCAAAGCGAATGATAATGACATCCCCTTTTCTAATTTCATCGGAATTGTCTTTTTCATAACGCTGAAGCGCAGCGAGCATTTCCTCTTCGGAATCAAACACATTGGCTCTCCCCGTAAATTTTTCACCTTCTTTTCCGGTGATTTTAGCAACCGCACCTTGAGGGGCCAGGTTGCCCCGCAGAATTTCGATATGGCCAGTCGGTTTGATCGGTTTATCAATGGGATGGATGATGGATTGGCCGGCTTCTAAACCAGGCAATGATTCAAGGTTCTCAGACAGCGTTTTACAAGTCACCGTGAGGCAATCCCCATGTAAATAGCCGGCTTCTAGCAGCATTTTCATGACCGCCGGCGTCCCGCCAATGGCGTGAACATCTTCCATCACATATTGGCCGCTTGGTTTTAAGTCAGCCAGCATCGGAACCCGATCACTAACAGCTTGAAAGTCATCAATCGTCAGATTGACATCAACTGCTCTAGCCATAGCGATCAAGTGCAAGACGGCATTGGTTGATCCGCCCAGGGCCATGACCAGCGTCATGGCATTTTCAAAAGCCTCACGGATCATGATATCACGCGGTTTAATATCTTGTTCCAGGAGAAGGCGAATCGCGGTTCCTACATTGAGACATTCTTGTTCCTTATCGGCCGAGGTTGCTGGGCTGGATGAACTGTAGGGAAGGCTCATGCCCAGCGCTTCAATGGCGCTGGCCATTGTATTTGCCGTGTACATGCCTCCGCAAGCGCCGGCGCCGGGACAACTGTGGCGAACGATAGCGGCTCTTTCTTCTTCATCTATGCTGCCGGCGATGTATTGGCCAAAAGATTGAAAAGCGGAAACAATGTCTAATTTTTCATGTTGATTTGTGCAACCAGCGCGAATGGTTCCGCCATAAACCATGATTGATGGCCGGTTCAGGCGAGCCATCGCCATGATACAGCCAGGCATGTTTTTATCGCAGCCCGGAATAGAGATATTGGCATCATACCAGTGGGCGCTCATTGATGTTTCGATAGAATCAGCGATAATCTCTCTCGATTGGAGGGAGTAGCTCATGCCTTCCGTGCCCATGGATATACCATCACTAACGCCGATGGTGTTAAAGCGCATGCCTACCAATCCGGCTTCCTCGACCCCCTTTTTTACCTTAGCGGCCAGATCATTCAAATGCATATTGCAGGTGTTGCCTTCATACCACATGCTGGCGATGCCGACCTGGGCCTTGTTCATATCTTCGGCCGTTAATCCTGTCCCGTATAGCATCGCTTGAGACGCGCCCTGGGATTTAGGTTGTGTGATGTGAGAGCTGTATTTATTTAATTGCCGGCTCATGTTCGTTCTCCTGTAAATTTGTTAATGGGTGTGTTTCATTTGAGTAATTATGTAACGCGATCAGCGCGCCCTTTAAGTATTGCCAAATCGCGCTAGCCGATTTACCAAATCGGCCTACTATGTAAAATGTGATCAACATGAAATTAAGATAACCGCTCACCCAATCTCCCAACGATGGTTTTCCCCACGGCGAGCGATGAGGTTGCAGCAGGGGAGGGCGCATTGACGACGTTAACAATGCGCAGGCTTTCTTCAAATG
>JANQGC010000366.1 GCA_028277515.1 Anaerolineae bacterium | reverse complement strand
CTCTTGTGTTGCCAATAAGCGATTGATGGACAAGGCTACTTCTTCTTCTAGCCGCAGCCGGGTTTTTTCCGCTTTCTCTATGGCCTGCTCAACTCTGACGGTTAAGGTATCGGAGTATTCTCCCAGGTCGCCAATCGCCTTCTGTTCCGTCTCAATAGTGAGTTCATCAGTGCGTTTGGCCAGGGCCTGGATTTCTGCATAGAGGGCTTCAATTGTCGCTAACTTTTCATTTAAGTTGTGGGCACGTCCGGCAAAGTCGGCCGAATGATTCACAATGTCGGTCAGTCCTTGGGTCACATGGCCGGTCAATTCTGTTGTTTTTTCGGCGATGCTTAGCTCTGTTCTTTTGACTGCCCGCTCATAATCAGCAACCGCGCGATCTGCCTTTTGAGCCAGATCTTCGGCGAGACGATGGCGCAGCAAATCATCAGCCATCTGTTTGATCAAAGGTTCTAGCCCTATATCATTAAGCAGGCTCAGGTTATCATTGATCCAACTCAGCCTGGTGGTCAGTTTGACGAATTTATTCTGATCCAATACGGTGAGGTAAATCTCCGCATCAGGATGGGGTTCACCATCAAATAGATAGATTGGATTTTCCGGCAAAGCCTGCATACCATGACGGCCGTGATAGCGGTCTCCTAATATTTGGCGTAAATATTCATCCATGGTTTCCAAATCCCAGCTATGAAGCGATGGATAGAGCATGGTTCCATGGGGCACAAAGACGAGCGACTTCGTCTGCGGAGGATGGTAGAAGCGCATCCAATAAGGCTCCAACCAAAATCGTAACGGTTGTTGATCGTGGGCTTCCCAATATATCAGCGGGTCCAGTTCATTCATCTTCAACGCCGGAGGGATAAGCAGATAGTGGACACCTTCCGTGAAGCGGTCGCTTGTTCCTGAAAAACCATATTTAAGTTTTTCTAAATTGGCCGGCGGGTAGCTGCGAATGACATCTGCTAAAGCAGGCAGTTGAGCTTGAGTAAAACGCAGGAGTTTTGATCGCGGAACACGAAAGCTGTCTAACTCGGCCAGCCGTTCTCCTATTTCCGCTTCGATGATCAACAACCGATTGTATTCTGATTCGTTTGCCTCCTTATAACGTGAAAGGCGCAGTTCCAGCCTATAACCATGGCCATCCCTGGCATATTGTTGCAGCCGTTCTTGAAGCGTGGTTAATGCTTCCTGGCTGTCATCCAGGGCAGCGATTTCAAATCCCTGTACTTCTTCGGCGCGGGATTCAGTGCTGGTCTGTGCATGAAAGGTAAGATTGCCGGTTATGAATAATGTCGGATCTGTTTCGTCTTCAGCCGGCGGATCATAAACTAAAGCCAATATTGGAGATTCGTCAAGATTCCCTTTGGCGTCGAACAGCGCGGGGTAGCCGGTCAGAATTTCGCAGAAGTCGTTGAGCGCCCGCCTGTGGGGGCGGTAATGGGGGGGAACAAAGATGGTTCGTTCAATTGCCTGGTAGCCATCCAGGAGAATGCCTCCGTTGAATTGTCGGCCGTCATAGGCGCCTTGTAGGCCGGAAGAACGAGATTGATCATCCTTTAGGTGGCACAGTAGATATTCTTGTGATCCGGAAACGGCCGTTGCAAAACGAACGGATGTGGCGAAGAAGCGCAGCTTCTCAAAAATTTCGGGGTCCGCTTCCGGCAAAATTAAAAATTTCTCTTTATCTAAATATTGCGCTTCCTGACGTTCATCCTCAGCCCTGCATATCTGCAATACGGCTGGTAGCCCGGCGGCCAGATGCTGCGCACCATCAATTTTTGTCGTGGGAACCGGTTCATTCAATTCGCTGACATTTTGGTAAGAGGATTTGAAGGCCAACAGTGCCGAATGCCATTTCCGATTGCCACGCTCCTCGGTGCGATCCTGAACCAATAAACTCACATCCGCCGGCCCGTCAAAGCCCATGAGTTCAGGATAGGTTATCATGACCTTCATTTCTTGCAGCAGATGCCGGTGTTTCCCTTCTTCTTTAATGAAGGCTGCTAAAAGGTGTAACGCTTGCCTTGGCTCAAGACGGAAGAAACGAAAATAATTCTCAGCCACGCTGCATTTCCTTTGTAATATTCGCCAGCCATGTCTCAACCAACCGGCCGGCCTTACTCCCCAGGGACAGATCATTTTCCTCAAAAACCGGTCCGCTGTAGTTTCGACCTGAGAAATACCAATCACTACTACCTGCATTTTCCGGCATCCAGGTAATGCTCAAACTCATCCCACTGTGTGCTTTATGGCGTAGCAAAGAACGATAATGCATGGTTGGGCGATCCAAAATCGCCCGCTTTTGCTGATCGCCATCAGCGCTTACTTGGCCCGCCTCATCTTCATCAACCAGGTAACCTTGGCGCAGAGAGCGGGGCAGAAAAATCATAAGATGGACATAAGCGAATTGATCGAGCCGCCATTTTTTAAGGCTTAAAGGCTGTTCAGAGTCGCTCATTAAGATGTGCTTGCGGCGATAACCCTGATCCTTTTTCTGTGTCCAGCGCGCATCTTCTTTTTGGGCTTGCCAGGCAGCTTTAACCCACGCTTCGTATCCTTCTTTTACGCGGTTATCGTTTGAGCTTGAAAACCCTTGTTCCCAAAGAGGCAGCGGATCGAAATAGGCATAATCATCAAGATAGGAGGGCAGCCAGCCTAATTTCATTAAGAAATGCTGGCGGTAGGATTGCAGATTATTTTCGTTTAAGGTCAAGGGAATATCGGGTAGATCGTTGACCATCATGGAGATGGAACGAATCCGCCGGTAAACATCCCCTTCAATCCAACGAAGTTCACTCCTGCTCATGTCGCTTTGTTTCAAGAGCCGGCTGAAATGAAGCAGAAACTCAAACCAGCATGTTTTGCTAAAAATGTCGCTGGTTTGCAGACCGTTCGTGCCCGGAAAAAGGCCGACAACGAGAATATCGCGCAGACGCACCGGTTTGGGCGGCCGTTCAATAGCGAAAAAACCACTATTAAAAAGCCTATCTAAACGTTCAATCTCCGGATAGGACATCTCACTGACCAGCATGCGCTGCATATCTTCCGGACTGCGGGTAACAAATACACCATCGGCGCCGGCTTCGGGCAGATAACGCTCACGAAGTTGCGGCCGAACGGCCATTTGATATTGGCGTTTCGTCCTTTTTTCTCGTTTCCTCATATCCGGCTGTAACGTTAAAAATAGAGACAGGTTCGGATCAGAGACAGTCGGCAGCAGGCGGTGTTCGGAGGCCCCCTGGTTCTGAGTCATGGCCACTGATGGGGAAACGCCACTTCGCGATCTTTTAAGCGTCAGGCTGGAAAGCATGATAGCTTTTTCCTGCCAGAATAACTGTTGGTGCGGCTTCATTTCTTCCCCGGCCAGCCGGTAAATGTTTGAGCTTAAAGCTGCTTCATATTGATGGTAAGTATCACTCTTTATGGATCGGATCCCATCGTCATCGGCGCAGAAAAGAAAAGCCCGCCCATTTTGTTCCACGGCCTGGTTCACCAGGGGAGCAGCCAGCCGCAACACCGTATAACTGATAGAGGCATTAAAACGTAGGGGAACAAAAGAGGATTCCGCGGTCTCTCGGCCAAAATCAGGCACATTAGACAGGTCGCGCAGGGTGGCTCTTAGTTTTTGGTGCACCGCATCCCAGGGAGCGGGGAACCCATCAGGCTTGATGGAGGCATTAAGCAAAATTTGGGCCAGACCGGCAGCCAGTTGCGGCGTGATGCCGACATGCCGGCTGTGAAGCGCAGTCACGATAGCCAGGGCAAGACGACCTTCCGCCGGCTGCAAGTTCTCAAAACGCTCAGCACAAAACAATTGAGCATCGCTCGCGGGAATGAGTTCAAAATGAACGTTGTTAGTTTGATTCATGCTGATGGTGCAGCCTTTCTATAATCTAAATGCATCTCAGAAAGCTCATCCAGACGATCTTGAGAAAAGCGCAGCAGCATAAATTGTTCATCACTGAGCATAATCCCTGGCGGATTGAGCCGGTTGTGGCGAACTGCCTCATAGAGACTGTGAATTAACATGACATTGAGCATTTTTACCATTCGCCTGTTGGACATATCTGAAAGTTCCATACGCCGCATATGAGAAACGCGCTGGGTCAAAGCTCCGAAGAAGTCAGAATCGCTGCCTACAGCCAGTTCTCCTTTAGACGTGCGTTTGACTAAATCTTTCCTGAAGAGTTCCAGGTTATCCAATAGATCGCTGAAGTCTTGCTTTTGATGGGTGCTGTAAGTTTCCTGCCACCCTTTTTCCAGCAAATTTTTTATGGCCGCTGCAGATTCATTGACATTATTAACCTCACAGCGCAGGAGGAACCGGTCATAAATGGCGCGCAGCTCATTCGTTTGGGGGACATCATTGGTAGCTCCGAATAAGACTTGCATCTCGACCTCTGTTATTTCGCCACGATCATGGAAAATACCTTCATTAACAAAAGCCAGGATCGAATTCAAGATGGCGCTGGATCCATTAAATACTTCGTCCAAATAGACCACTTTTGCTTGCTGCATCATCCCCTTTTGGTTCCGAATTAAGGTTGTCTTACCTTGCACTTGCTCGACATTGAAGTAACCAAATAACTCCCCAGGTTCAGTGAAGGGCGTCAACAAATATTCAAAATAGCTGTTCTGCTGATCATTCTGTTTTTTTCCAAGATTTCGTAGATCAATAAGGCCGACCAATTCACAAAAAACGCGAATCAGGCGTGATTTAGCAGTGCCTGGCGGGCCGACAAAAAGCAGCGGCTCACCACTGGCGACGGCGAGAATCAGCGCAAGAATCGGGTCCTCCATATTTGAAAACCGCCGGTTCAGGATCGTCTCGATTTCCGCCAGGTCTAGAAAAGTTTTCTGATGCTCTCGCGCTAGTGCCAATAAAACTTGAGGATTAAAAACTTTATATGTAGCCATAGATTCTCTTCCTTAGCGTCGGTCTTGATTCCATTGGGCGAACCAGCCGGGCATCCTATCCGCCCAATTTTTTTGAGCGATTGCGACCTTTTGCGGCCGTTGTTCTCCTTGAGTTTGATTTATTGCTTTTATTAGCCCACCCATATTGTCTTCTGATAGGCGAATACTTCTTGCACGAAACAGCGCGAGAGGCAGCTCAGCCAATACCTGCTGTAGATCATCGGAGAGTTGTTCCATGTTCCAATGCGTTGCCGCTTCCAACAAGACCCATTGATCCCAAAGCCCGGCCCACTCCGGCATGAGGCCCTGGCGCAAGCCTTCCTTTTGCAACAACAGAAGAGCTTTGCGGATGCGTCGGCGAGCGGGCAAGATACGATAGCTGCGCTTAAAATGGATCGTTGAAACAGCCATAGAGATGAGCAGCCAAAAAAGCTGCGGGGTGAGATGCATGGTGGGAAAGGGATGATCGCGCGGCTCATTGTTTTCTTGCGGCTTTAAAGCGGCCGAAAATAAGGTTCTACTACGCAATTCTCTCTCCAGAACTTCAACGATATGGTGCCTGAATTGCAGATCATCCCAGGCATATCGTCCTAATATCCCCCAGAGATCGGCCGGAAAATGATAACCCTCCGGCAGTTCCAGGGCGTAGGAGAGTTCGTCACCGGTACGGGCAACAAATGAAGCCGTGGATAGCTGCCCGGAAATCATCATTTCCACGGATTGGGCAAAAGGGAATCGCTTATCCTGGCGCAGCAGGCGTAAAACGTGATCTCTAACTCTTGCCGGGAGGCTCGAAGTCCACGACTTGTGGGCATAGAATTGGCGGCTGGGACGTGGTGTCCGTCCCAGGTGCGTGACCAGCAGACGCGCCTGGTCTTGATTGAGTTGCTCTAATAAATCTGGCTGCAGGCCCTTAAGAACACAGGTCAATAAATGTTGGCCGATGGTGCGCAGCAGGGTAATCGTTCCCGAAACCGGCAGACTTGTAAAATCAATAATGGGTATTTTACCTTCGTTTTCCATCCTACCTGTCCAAACGATGCAACATAATAGCGAGGAAATAAAAAATTGCGCCGGCGGCCGCCAGCCAGGGCCAAATGACCAGGATTTCTTGCGCCGGCGGCCGTTGTTGGAAAAAAGAGGCGCCATCGGGGGGATCATATTGACCGCCACTGATTTCAGTCAGTTCCCTGAGCAGACCTTCGTTGACGCCATAACTGAGCGCTTCGGTCGTTTCCGGCCCGGAGATAGCTTCCACAGGCGGCAAAACAAGAGGAATTCGCTGGGCGCGAGCCAGGGCTTCCGTCCCATTTTCGTCGATGATCATCGTGGCCATTTGGGCATTGTCCTGGCGGGGCACATCTTTGATGATGCCGTTGAAGGTTGAGGGCGCCTGGGGATCGGCCTGCATGGGCACGTCGTAAATCGTATCCCCAATTTCAACAGCCACGGTTACGGCTTCTACCATGGGCGGCGGCCGATCTTCATTTTGTAAGGCCAGGGTCAAGTGAATAAAACGGCCATCATCCCGCAGATCAAAATGGTAACGGCCGCGCGCCGCATACGGCACAATACGCAGCAGCCACTCCTGGATTGCCTGCCGTCCTTCATCGCTGGCGATCCAACTGTCCGTGAAGCCGGTCGTAAAGATACCGACATACCCCTTGCTCGCCGGACCATAAGCCAGCAAAGGATCGGCAAATTTTGGCCTGAATGAGAAAACCTCAGCCTCCTTTCTGGGGTAACTGATCGCTGCGCCATCCAGTTCTAGTTTTGGAATAGTTAGCGGCTGCGACTGGCCGATGACATCTTCAATAGAAAGCGGTGTGTATGTCCCTGCTTCAAAAAATTTATCCCGGTCTTCCGCTTCCACCGAAGGAATGTCGATCGCGCTGGGATCCATTTCTGGCCCGACAACAATAGGAAAGGCCAGCTCGTACAACGCGGAATCGGGCGTGATACCGGGGTTGATGGCAAAGATCGTGGTCACGCAATCTGGCCGCGTGTTCCCACTGCCGCTAACGATGCCATCAGAAAGGATAATCAGGCCACAGTTGCTCAGCTTGCGGTTGTTAAGCAACTCTAACGCTCGTTGCAACTCGCTTGCTCCAGAGGGAAACCCGCCTGCCATCTGTCCTAAAACCTTTTCCTTGCCGGCCTCATGCATCTGCTGCTCTTCTATATACGGAATGCCGCCCAGAATGATAAAGTCCAGGTAATCAGAACGGGTGAGATGCTCATTGATGATATGGTTGATGATCTCCACGGCCTTGGCCAAAGGCCAGCCATTCATTGAACCGGACGTATCGAGCATGATCACCACATTGCGGACAGGCGGATCCTCATTCGGGGGACGGGGATCGGTAGAAAGGGGCAGAATCTCATCGAAATCGGTTTCATGATAACTGCGCAGTACTGTCGGGGTCTCCTCGGCCGCCCCGGCATGATCCCCGTTGATCAACATGAGACCCAGACCATCCTCGGTGACAGCCGACTTCACCTTATCCAAAGCTGCTTCATCAAATACATCATAAGGGACGCCACTAATGACCAGCCCATCATAAGGAGCCAGGTCCGTCTCAGTGGAAAAGTCGGCCGCCCTCATTGACGTGACCTTAATGACATCAGGAGCTAAGGCCCCTACCCAGGAGAAATCGCCGCCAAGAGCCAGCAGCTCCACCGGCCGTTCAACATGAGCGAAAAAACGGCGGCGGTGGGTTGCGTCCCCGTTTTCATTCCTCAACTCCAGGTCTAAATATTGTAAGCCCAATCCCTCAAAAGCCACTTGCTGCCGCAGCCGGGCATATTGCCCGGAAGCCAGTTCCGGAAGCGGGACATCAACCGTACCGCTAAAGGGACTGTCTTCATCTGAATCAGCCGTCTCCAGGGCAGGATTTTCAGCAACGCTTAAAGCGGCTTGAACAGCGGCGTTTGTATGGTTATAGATCACCCCGCGAAGATTGGTTTCCTCACCGGCCCGAAGTCGCGACGAGAGGTTAGCGGAAGATATGGCCAGTTCCGGTTCGCCGCTTTCTATGGGGAGTACGCTAATCGGCATGCCCAGGCCGGCGATTTCTTCGGCCGCGGCAAGCGCGTCGCCAACCGTATCATGGCCGTCGCTGACCAATAAAATCGCGCTTCGTTTGCCGGATTTTTCGCCGGCTTCGGCCGCGCGCTTCAAAGCTGCTCCGATATCGCTGCCCTGGCCACTGGCCAAATCGGCGGAATCCAGGGCAGAAAAATCAGTGCTCAGCTGCGGTAATGATGAATCAATCGCCTGTACATTGCCGCGAAACGTGAATAGAGTCGCTGCGCCGGATGTTTTATAATCCTCCGGGACCTGTGCCAGGCTCTTTTGCAGAAAACTGCTGCCCACAGCTTTAATATTTTCCCACCCACCATCGGCACGCAGCACGCTGTCGGAACCATCTACGACTACTGCCAGGTGAACCTCACCCGGCTCAGGTTCGCGAGCCTTAACCGGGTTCCAGGCAGCCAATGTGAAAAAGATGATCGCCAGCAGAGAAAATAGGCCGATTGCGAACCGCCATATGGGGGACGAGCCTAAAGATTGCCAGCGGTCGAAGAAACCACGGGCCAAAATAGACAAAAAAAGTAAGATGGCTGCGGCCGTAACCACATACTGCCAGGGAGAGAGTGGAGCAAAACTCCAACCAGAGTTCAGCGCCATTTTGGCCCCCCATACAGCGATAAAATGCGTTCTATGAGAAACAGGCAGGCCGCCACTGCCAAAAATAAGGGCCAGACCGGTTCTTCATCCTCGTTGTTCAGCACCGGGCGAATGTCTGCCAGCTCGCCCAGACTGTGGGGAATTCGGGCGGTGTTGCCTTCGCCGGGATGAAGAGCGATACGATTTCCTTCGGGCTGTGGTTCGCTGTCGCTGGTCAAGGTGTAGAGCGGTTCCGGCCGGCGCCCTTGCAACAAATAACGGGCGGCGTTGAAAAAGAATAGTTGGAAAACGGCCGTCAATTCCTCTTCTTCAAATTCCACGGGTAGATCGGGAACATAAGCCGCTAATTGTTCACGGCCGGTGGCCAGCCATACGGTCTCATTGGTATCATAAAGGACATGCTGTAGAGGGGAATCAGGGGCAAGGTCCAGGCCGGTAACGGACATCCTTTCCAGGACATCTAAATTGACATCGGCCAGCAGCGGGCTGTCGTCATCAAAATAATCGATCTCGGCCGCACGCCCCTCCGGTTGGTACCCTTTCCCGATGAGCAGTTCAGGAACCGAATTATCTAATTTAATTGGGGACTCGGCCGCACGGACGCGAAGATGGGGATTGACGCTGTCCTCCTGCCACCCTAGCTGTTCTCTCAGCGATGAATCTTCAAGCTGCCAATCAACCCGAATCTGCTGCGTGACATCAACAGCAATAGTCGCCAGATCATCGCCACTGAAATTGCCGCCTGGTTGAACCTCAATCGTGTACAGACCGGACTTTTCCGGGAGGAATGAGCCTCTAACAATGCCGGGCTGCTGCAGCGTAAATGATTCTTCTTTTATGACCGCGCCGGATTCGTCGCTGACGCGCAAAATAATATTATCCGGAACCTCATGGAAGGCAGTCACCTCAACATTGATGGCGGAGGATGTCCCAAGTAAATCTCCCCCGCCACCCTGGATAGCGGTAATGCCCACATTGCCGACCGGGATACTTACGTCGCGCCAGATAAACGGTGTGTCGGCCGCAGCCTCGGTTAACCAATCCGGCGCAGGCATATCGGAAATCACCACAATGTGCGTGATGGCACAGGTTTCATCTTCTTCCTCCAAGGCGGCCATTAGTTGTCGAATGTTCCCCAGATCGGTGCCGACGGTTCGTGGTGCGATACCGGCAACGGCATCATTCAAATGAACGCCGGCTGGTTGTTCCTTGATCGCTAAGTCAAATGTTGACAATTTTGTGCAGCGGGCAATGTCGGAGTTAAGAGCTTCAAGATGTGATTGTAAGGTATCGATCTCGGCCAGGGCGGCAGCCCATCGCGAATCTCCGTTTTGAATGGTGCTCATGCTGTTGGAGGTATCCAATACGACCCACACGCCGATGCCCTCTTGCTCAGCCATTGCCGTCCGGCTGCATTGGGTCAGCAGGAGCGCCAATAACAGTCCAAGAAAAACCATCAGTTGTAAGTAAAAAGCGCGGGAGAGGAGCAGGCTTTTCAAACTGAATTGGAGAGCTGACTCGTTTTGGGAAGTGAATTCGGCGAAGAAACGCGCGGCGGATAGTTCAAGCTCATCATAATTGGGACGGGTCAGGTAAATCAGCACGAGACCGGCAATCAGTGCCCCAATGAGAATGCTCGCTATGACCATGATTCCCTTTTAAACAGGTTCATGAGATGTTCGTCGTTTTGAAAACGTTCGCTGAAAAAGTTGTTAAAAACTGCCTGGTCGGTTAATTGACCAGCTTGCTCCTCTCTGCTGCCGGGCCAGGGCCAATGAACAATCGCTTCTGATGATAATTGGCAATCATCGCCTATCCGGGATTTATGCTGTTGGATTTTCCTGTCGATGCTTGCCAGTTGAGAGCCGTCGAACGGTTCATCTTCCTCCCCTGAATATCCGGGACCGCGAATCAGGCGTATGTGGGGTGGCTGGTCCAGGAGAAATCGTTCGTATGGCCAGCTATCTAAATCAATAAGCATCACCCAGCGCATCCCATCTTGGGCGGAAGCGATGCGCTCTATTAACTTACGTGCCGGGTCCAGTTGGAAATAAAGATCACTGATAATTAACCAGACTGAGGCAGGTGGTAGATGGGTGTCCAATCCTTCAATATTCGGCGTTTCTTCTATGTCTAAATCAGTGGTAATTTCATCCAGACCGCCGGAGATCTGCTGGATACCCCTGCCCCCACGCATGGGAAAAAATTTAGCTTTGCGGCCGAATAATCGGTGAAAGGTGACTTCATCTTCAGAGCGCAGGGCAACGAAAGCGATCGCTGCGGCTAACCAACGAGCAACTTGTAATTTAGAAATATTGGCTGGCCGGCCAGGTGCCGATCTGCGGGTTGGTTGTATTCGGGGATAGCTCATCGTCTCTCGAACATCGAGAGAGATCACCAACTTGAAATGCTCCTCCGCTCTGAATTTGCGCACCAACCAGCCGGCACCGGCCTGTGTGCTCCCGTAACCACCGGTTCGTAATGAAGCCCGCCAATCAACATGGCGAATATCATCTCCCAGGTGATAACGGGAAAATTCACGAAACTCCAGGCTTTGCCCGCGACGACGCGTCAGATGGCCGCCCAAATTGATCGGTCTGCGGAAGCGGCGCGCATTGAGGCGGTAACTTTCTAATTCTGCGTTGGTCAGTGGATTTTCGCTGAATTCCATAATACTTAATAAGACAGGTTACCGATTGAATCTCGCAATGATTTTTCAAAAATCTGCTTATACTGGCGTTTCACCTCCCCTTTAGTCGGAGCGGCAGCCACACAGAGATCCAATAAATAATGATCTACCCAACGATCCTTATCAACATCAGTTAAACGCTCTCTATAATCAGCAGCGGATTCCCACCCATATTCCAGGCGAATGCGATGCCGCAAGGAAGGGATGAGTACCTGCGCCAGGTCAACCCCATCGGCCGCAGCGCTGTTTTCGCTGAAAAAGAGCGCCCACGCCTTGGCTCCCTTGATCAGCGCGGTCGCCGCCCTGGGGCCGAGGCCATATTTCAAATGGCTAACCGCTTGCTTTAACTTTTGGATGTCGCTGCTGCTGATAGTGTCGATCTCCTGGAAACGATTGTTCGTAGCCAGGAATAAATTGCTGACATGGGTGGCGATGCTGCCGGTCAGCGGCACTTCTTTGATCTTCTGGCGTATCCGCCGATAACTGTTGATGGATTGTTTGTACCGCTCCCAATTGATTGTGTTTTGCGATTTCTCGCCGCTTTCCCCGTTCCGGTTGGTGGTCGTTTTAACCAATATTTTGCCCAGGATGCGCCGGCTGGGCACCGGCATCAAAACCTTGAACATGAAGCGATCAGATTGGGCCTCCGGCAAATCAAATGTTCCTTCATGATCGATGGGGTTTTGAGTGGCCAGAACGATGAACGGTCGATCAGGCCGCTCCCTCAACGGCAAGGGTACTTCTACCATGCGGCCGTTTTCTGCAATAAATTTCTTGAAGTCTTGTTGAGAAAGTTGGTACTCTTCTCCCAGAACAGTAACCTGGCCTTCAGCCATCGCTTCCAGCATAGCCGCCTGGGTCTTGGGTGTCGCCCGGTTGATCTCGTCCGCCAGGAGCAAGGAAGTGAAAATGGGGCCGGGCCTGAAATCCAGCCTCTGCGCATCGTCTGGGTCAGGCATCAGAGTACCGGTAATATCCGAAGGCATTAAATCCGGTGTGAACTGGATGCGATTATAGGGCAAGGCTAGTGAGCGACTTAAGGTTTTAACCAGGTCTGTTTTACCCAGGCCGGGATTGCCTTCCAATAAGATATGGCCATCGCTGAAGAGAGCAACCAGGCACAGACGAATCACATCATCCACGCCATACATGTCCATACCTGTTTGATTCAGGATGTTTCCGGCAAATAATTCGTATTCTTGTTTTTGCTCGATCAAGATGATGCCTCCTCTTGATAAAATTGGGTCAACAATCGCCAAATCCAGTTGGGGAGGTACTGGTAGGGTCTGTAATCACCGGGCAAAGGCTCCCTCTGTTCAGTAAATTCCCCATCACTTTGTGGAGGGTCATCTTCAGACAATTCTTGTTCGTTAATCATTTCCTCGGATTCCTTACTCTCGCCGTCAGGCTTTAATGCCGGTATATCAATCTTTATTCCCTGATCAGATCCGGATGGAACAGGTGGGGGTTGAGAAACTACATTATTATCCTGAGGGGGAATCTGCCCCGTTCCAATTCCGGAACCCGCGACTGTAGAAAAATTTTCATCATCCTGTCCACTCGACTGTTCACTGCCCGCATGCTCACTGGATTGTCCACCTGACTGCTCACTGCCCGACTGTTCACTGGACTGTCCGTCAGTCTGCTCACCAGACCCTTCACCCGATTGACCACTGGTCTGTTCACTGGATTGTCCACCCGACTGCTCACTGGACTGTCCACCCGACTGTTCACCGCTTGACTGGTCACCGCCCGACTGTTCACTGGATTGTCCACCCGACTGCTCTCTGCCCGACTGTTCACTGGACTGTCCGTCAGCCTGCTCACCAGACCCTTCACCTGATTGACCACTGGTCTGTTCACCTGTTTGCTCATTGCCGGACTCACCGCTCGACTGCTCTCCACTTGACTGCTCCCCTGATTGTCCATTGCCTGACTGCTCACCTCCGGATTGTTCACCCGACTGTCCACTACTTGACTGCTCATCTCCGGATTGTTCACTCGACTGCTCACTGCCAGTCTGCTCACTGCCGGCCTGCTCACCTGATTGCCCACCTGACTGCTCCCCTGATTGTCCATTGCCTGACTGCCCTCCGCTTGACTGCTCACTGCCTGACTGTTCACTGCCGGTCTGCCCACCCGATTGTCCTTCCGACTGTTCACTGCCCGCCTGCTCATTGCCCGATTGTCCACCTGACTGTTCACTTCCGGATTGTCCACCTGACTGCTCACCCGGTTTCTCATTACCGGACTCACCGCTTGACTGCTCGCTGTCTTGTCCGCCTAACTGTTCATTGCTTGACTGCTCACCCGATTGTCCACCTGACTGTTCACTTCCGGATTGTCCACCTGACTGCTCACCCGGTTTCTCATTACCGGACTCACCGCTTGACT
>JANQGC010000352.1 GCA_028277515.1 Anaerolineae bacterium | reverse complement strand
TTGGCGCTTATCTGCAAAGTTTTGGCCTCTTAGGACCGCTGGTGCTGCTTGTTGCCCAGCTCATACAAGTCTTTTTTGCCTTCATTCCCGGACACATCGTTCTAATCTCCGCCGCCTACGTGTATGGTTTTGCCCTGGGTCTGCTGTTTAACATCACCTTCACGGTATTCGCCAGTCAATTGGCCTACCTGTTCGCGCGTTGGGCCGGACGGCCGCTTGTCTATAGACTGGCGGATAAGAAAACCGTCGATTATTGGGAGCGCGTGTCCAATCAGAAAGGGGTGCTCTTCTTCACCATTTCCTTTCTGCTGCCCGTTTTCCCGTCGGATGCTATGAACTTTGTCGCCGGATTAAGCGGGATCGACTCTCGTCGTTTTCTATTGGCTAATTTCCTCGGCCGTTTCCCCAGCGCCGTCACCCTATCCCTGATCGGCGCATACGGATTGGAATTTTCAAGTCTTCAATGGGGGCTGGTTATCGCCGCCTACATCATCTTTTTCGTTGTCGGCTATTACGTGGTCAACCGCATCCGCAACAGCGTCGATCATGACCCGGTTTCTCCTGGAACCTGACCAAAAGAAAAATCCATCGCACACTACAACGGCACAGGCTGGTGCGTCTCCGCTGAGCGAATCAGGGCTAAAATAGTGCGAATATGGTTGCGCGTTTCCTCCAAACTAATCGTGGGATCAGCACCCTGCAATATCGCATCATGCATATCCTCAACCTCACCTGCATACAGGCTCATTTGAGGCACTTCTAAGAGCAGCGGATCGCCCTGGCGGGGATAAAAGGTCAGCGTGGGATCGCCCTGGTCGATGCGAAACGGCTCGCTGATCTCCAACCTGCCTTTGGTGCCTAACACTTCTACATAGGTGTGCAGCGGTGTGCGAAAGGAGGAGGTAAATTGGGCCATGCGGCCGTAGCCATAATGCATTTGTCCGACCATGATCTCTTCCACACCGGTCTGCCCTAAATATTGGTCAGCAAAAACCCACTGAGGTGGGCCATCCATGAAATATTGCGCGATGCTAATGGGATAACAACCAATGTCCCAGACCGATCCACCACCCCATTCCGGAACCATGCGCACATTGTTCTCATCTTCCAACCTGAAGCTGAAAATGCCCCGCACAACGCTAATATCACCAATCTTGCCACTATGCACGAAATCAGCGGCGATTTTCGTTTGCGGATGGTGTCGATACATAAAAGCTTCGGCCAAGGTCATGCCTGTCGATTGCGATACAGCAATAGCCCGGTCCATCTCATCCAGGGTCAGCGCCATCGGTTTCTCACATAACACGTGCTTGCCGGCTTCCATCGCTTTAATAGCCCATTCCACGTGTAGATGATTGGGCAGGCTGATATAAACCACATCCACTTCATCCGTATCCAACATGGCCTGGTAGCTGCTAAACGCATGAGGGATCTGCCATTCAGCGGCATAGGCCTGCGCGCTTGCTGCCGACCGGCTGGCGACGGCCGTCAATGCTCCCCGTTCCGATTCCCTGATGACCGGAATCAACATGCGGTTGATATTAGCCGTTGACAGCAATCCCCATCGTACCTTTTTCATCCTGATATTCTCCAACTCAGTGATTCTTAACAAGTGACAGTCACTTTACTTAAACTATATAGAAAACAACCTTTGGTGATCCATCTCGCCCAATAATAGGAAAATTATAACAAAGCACAAACTTAGCTAAAAAAACAGGGTCTGATCAACTGGCAAGCACCGCCACAATCGAGTATGATTCGCTTACACTCGTTCGTAGTAATGGCTTTAGCCGTTTGACCACTAATGAATCTTGTTTATTTAAATGGGTAAACCTCGTAACCGCGAAATCCATTTCGCGCTCTAGTAACGAGGAATGGAATCCTCGGTTACGTTTACTCATTTATTTTGTAAAGCTTAATAAGCTGTCACTACAAACCATCTGAGAATACGACCCTCAAGCAACAATTTTCGGGTTTCTAAAATCATAAACCGTGATCCATTCTACAACCTCTTTCAACCATGTCACTTTAAAAAAGTTATCTTCCATCCGGAAAACAGTTCGTATACGAGCGGAAGAGATGGGTGTTGATCCGGGAGCGGTTGCTGATATTGTTATTGCCGTCAATGAAGCCGTGGCCAATATCATCAGGCATGGTTATGACGGCCGTCCCGGACCCATTGCCTTGTCGTTCATGCAAGAAAATTCTGATTTGATCATAATAATTGAAGACCAGGCCCCCCCATTTAACCCCTTAGAAGTTGGACCGCCGGACACCAGTTTACCGCTCGACAAACGCCCTTTCGGCGGTATGGGCATCTATCTCATGCGCCATTATTGCGATAAAATGAGCTATCAGCTAAATGCACAAGGGAAAAATGAACTCACCCTGCGCAAAACAAAAGCCTTTGTCGAGCAAATAAAGGAGGAATAATCCATGCTCAAGTTAAATACTCAGCACGTTCAAGGCGACTCCCCGGTGACGGTTCTCAGTTTGTCCGGAGAATTAGATGCCGCCAGCTATGAATCGGCCATCGACAAAACGGCCGAACTATACAACAGCGGGACAAGGGATCTTCTGCTCGATTTGAGCGATCTGACCTTCATGTCCAGCACCGGCCTGGTCGCCTTACACAGCATGGCCTTGATTATGCGCGGCGAGACGCTTTCTGATGAAGATGAAGGGTGGGGAAAATTCAAAGCCATCGCCCGCGACGTTGAAATGCAATCCGGCAGCGAACAACATTTCAAGCTCTTTAATCCCCAGGATCGGGTCAGGAATACCCTGGAAATCAGCGGGTTCTCTCAAATTCTGGATATTTACGACGACCGGAATCAAGCTCTGGCTTCATTTTAGGACCATGAACCTGGCACGACTGATGAGCCAGGTAACCAAAGCTCCCCATATGAGATTATCCTCTGAAGTCTTTCAGACCATTCAAACCAGGCATGAAGCCCGGCAATTTCCAGCCGGCTACACCATCATTGAAGAAGGCCAACCCGGCGATCTGATGTACATCATCGTTGAAGGAAAACTGGTTGCAACCCTGCGGACGAAAGAACTGGCCATTATGAGCACTGGAGAAATATTCGGGGAAATGGGGCTGGTCAGTGACATTCCCCGTGGTGGAACAGTAACTGCTCTTAGCGATTGTCTTCTCATTCCTCTCACCAAAGAACAATTATACAGCCTGTTAAATAACATCGACCAGTTAGGTGCTCAGATCATTGAAATCATGGCTCAGCGTCTGCAATTTTGGCTCGATGAAGAGGTACAGCACCAGCGACTTGAACATGAACTGGCCATTGGCAGCAAAATTCAAGAAAGTTTATTGCCGGTTGCCCCACCCAATATTCCCGGCTGGCAGATTGCTGACTTCTATCGCGCTGCGCGCCAGGTGGGGGGTGATTTTTTTGATTATATCGATCTGCCCAGCCAACCCGGCAATCTGGGAATCGTCATCGGCGACGTTTCCGGCAAAGGCGTGCCCGCGGCGTTATTCATGGCTGTTGCTCGGACTATGCTGCGGGCCGAGTCGCGCAACTGTCAATCATCGGCCGAAACCTTGACCCGCACCAACAGCCTGATCCACAGCGATAGCCGTTCGCCTTTATTTTTGAGCGCTCTACATGCTACATTGAATCCCTACTCTGGGAAGTTATCGTTTTCTAGCGCCGGGCACGAACTGCCTTTGATATTCCAGCACAATAATGGAGTAAAAAAAGATTTAGCGTCCAGTGGCCTGGTCTTAGGCGCTTTAAATGGAATCACATACCAGGAACAAGAAGTTTTCCTCGTAGAAGGGGACATTATTATTTTTTACACCGACGGCATTACTGAAGCGCGCAATGAATCCGGCCAATTCTTTGGAGAAGAAGGCCTGCAAGCCACCCTTGTGAAAACCCATGACCAATCTGCAGCCCAAATTCGTGACGCTATTGTCAGGTCGGTCACTCAATTCCATCATTCACAACCGCAAGATGACGACCAGACCCTTATTGTGATAAAAAGAACTGTAAAGCAAATTGCCTAAACTGCCGACAACAATTTAGCAAATTGTTCTACAAAAAGGATCAAACATGAACCTGATCACTCGTGAAGAACTCAAACAAAAACTCGACCGTGGAGACGATTTCAAACTGGTCATGACCCTGGGCGAATGGGCATACGAAGCCCAGCATATTCCCGGATCAATCAATATCCACAGCGCCAAAGACATGGTCAAACAACTCCACAAGGAGGAGGAAATTGTCGTTTACTGCTCCAACCCGGACTGCATCGCCAGTCAAGTTGCCTATAACCGCCTGACGAATGGCGGCTACACGAATGTACGTCGTTATGCCGGTGGCATTGAAGATTGGAGTGCTGCCGGCTATACCATCGACGGAACCGGTTTTTGAATCAAAGTAATAAAACCCGAAGTAAGATTATAAAACACGGGAATATCCGGCCTGAATTGAGATTTAAGGCTATCCTTTCCCTCATTCATGACGCATTTTTTCGCCCGGCAAAACGCTGTTTATCTCCTCTTATTTTTGATCATCACCGCTTGCGGCCGTCAGGAACCGCAAACGGCCGTACAACCTGCTCAATCGAACCCACCTTCCACACCCAACCCATCCGCAACCGTAACATCGACCTCAACACCCCGGCCCGGCCCTACGCCAACCCTCACACCGACTATTACGCCCACGCCGCTACCGACCGCCACCCCGACGCCCACGGCCGTCCCCGCCAGCATCAGCGGCGATCCACGATCGGCTATACTCGCCGACCCGATTCCCAATGGCAGCGCGGCCTGCGGCTTCGTTGACCTGCTTGATTTTCCACTGGACCCGCCTCACGGGGAAAACGCGCGCGGCGGAGGTGATTTTGGCGTATATCGCGGCCGTTATGCAAAATTCCATGCCGGGGAAGATTGGGGCATCCGCTCCGCTTCCAATTTTGGCCAACCCGTGTACAGCATCGGCCACGGCCTGGTCACCTATGCCAATGGCGAAGGCTGGGGCCGTGACCAGGGCGTGGTAATCATCCAGCACACTTTTACCAGTGGTGAAAACATCCTTTCCTTCTATG